>JBBDSF010000127.1:0-5959 GCA_040905125.1 Pseudomonadales bacterium
CACCACAACTAGCTGAAGGCGGGAGCAATACCCAATGGATCGAAATTCTGTCGACTGGCGCGGCTACATCCCCGCACTGACTACGCCTTTTACGGCGGATGGGCATTTCGACGAGGAAGCGACGAAGCGACTTCACCGCTCCATGTACGATCACGGTCTCCACGGCATGATCATTATGGGTACCCAGGGAGAATGGTTCAGCCTGACACCCGCGGAAAAACAACGCCTCCTTGAGATCACAGGTCAGCAGCTCAGTGGCAAGCTACCCTTGATCGCAGGTTGTAACGCATTCAACGCCAAAGAAGCTCTGCATAATATCGGTGCCGCGGCGCGCGCCGGATTCGATGGTGCCCTGCTCACGCCGCCGCCCTACATAATGCCCCGGGAAAATGAAATTCTGGCCTTCTATGAAGAGGTCAGCCGACAAAGTCCGTTACCTATATGCGTCTATAACTGGCCTCCTGGTACCAACGTCGACATGTCCCTGCCGCTGTTGACCCGGCTTGCCGAACTCGACAGTGTGGTTGCCATCAAAAATTCCACGCCCGACTTTCGGCATTTTCTGGACGTATTCTTCGCCCTGAAAGATCAGGTCCGGGTTTTCGGTATTCCCATGAGCGAACTGGGCATCACACTGATACAACATCATGACGCGGACGGTACAATGGGCGCAGGCGCCGTACTGGGCAGCGACCATCCGAATTTCTATAATGCGATTTGGGAAGGCGATATAGACCGCGCGCGAACATTGGGCAAACGGGATGGAACGATTATGCAAGCCTGGTTCAAAACAGATTATATGGGACGCTTCGGTTCACCCCAGGCCATTTTCAAGGAAGCGCTGAATCAACAGGGCCTGCCCGGCGGCTATCCGCGCCGTCCTATTCTACCTTTGACAGAAGAAGGCGTTGACGCCGTTCGCCGAACACTGATCGAATTAGGCAAGATTCAACCCTGACATGAGTAGCTACGACGCCCTGGTCATCGGCGGTGGACTCGTCGGGTGCGCCACGGCGAATTACCTTGCCCAGGCCGGGTTGTCCGTAGCGTTGATCGAGAAAGGTAACATCAATCAGGAAGCATCCGGGCGCAACGCCGGCTCCCTGCACTTTCAGATCGAACACCGACAGATACACCACGCTCAGGATCTCGATTCCGAATTGCAGTATTGCGTCAGCCTCGCACAGCTGGCCATTGCCAGCTGGCGGGAAATCGAGACTGAACTGGAAACGAATGTCGATCTTGCCATGGATGGCGGACTGATGCTGGCCGAAACCGGTGAAGAGGTTTCGCTGCTTGAGAAAAAGGCAAAGCTTGAATCCGAACAAGGCCTCAACGTGCAGCTCATGGATGGGGATGAAACCCGGAGACTCGCCCCTTATCTTGGCGAACACATAAAGGGCGCTCTATTCTGCCCCGACGAGGGACATTGCAACCCCAGACTATTAACGCCGGCTGTTGCGAGGCAAGCAGAGAAGAACGGCGTGACACTTTTTACACGCTGTCATGTCACTGATATCAGACGAGCCAACAAATCCTGGCGAGTCACTGCAGAGCTAAACAGCAACAACACCAACCATGAAACAATGTCGTTCGAAGGTTCCATCATTGTCAATGCAGCCGGAGCGTGGGCTGTCAATGTGGGTCGAATGGCCAATGTTCACCTGCCGATATTCCCGGTCGCGTTGCTGATTAATGTCACTGAAAAGGTATCTCCCCTGATTCACCACTTGATCCAGCATGTTGGCCGCAAGCTGTCGATGAAACAGGTTGAGGACGGCAACGTCCTGATCGGTGGCGGATGGTCCGCGCGACTGCCGCAACAGCGGGGCGACTGGTTGTCCGACAGCGCCGAATTGGACATTAATGCCGTACGCGGGAACCTGCAAACCGCCACCGACATCGCGCCAATGATCAAACAGCTACGCTTGCTGCGCACCTGGACCGGTACAACAGGGGTCACGCCGGACCAACTGCCCATTGTGGGCGAAGTCTCTCAAGCTCCGGGGTTTTACGTTGCCGCGGGCGGATCGGGATTTACTTACGGCCCCACGTATGCGCGATTACTTTGTGAAATGATCACCCGGGGTGAACCCTCGTTTCCGCTCACACCTTACTCGCCGGACCGTTTTTCACATATGAACATGTTTATGGGCTAGTCATGGCAACACGCATTAGCAAAAATGTGGAACGTGGAGACACTGTTAATATTGCCATCAATGGTGAAACCATATGTGCGTACGAAGGCGAAACGCTGGCGACGGTATTGCTGCTACAGGACCGGCTCGCATTCTACGAAACAGCGTCGGGACATAAACGGGCCCCTTTTTGCAACATGGGCGCATGCTACGAGTGCCGCGTACACGTTGAACATGACGGTCGCCGGCAGTGGGTTCTCGCCTGCATGACCACGATTCAGGAAAACATGTCAGTCACTACCGGACTGCAACTTCCGGTGCTCGGAAACACGCCCGATGCGAGCTGAGCTTGCTATCGTCGGTGCGGGACCGGCAGGTATGGCTGCCGCACAAGTCGCGGCCCGTTACGGTATCGATGTGGTGGTTATCGATGAACAGGGGCAGCCTGGGGGTCAAATCCTGCGTCAGCCACCGGCACAGTTTCGCGTCCGGCAATGGTTGACGGATCGCGTCTATCGTTCGACGCAAAAACTGTTGCAAACTTCGACGGCGCAAACGGGCATTCGTTGGATACACCAATCGTCGGTGATAGGTATCTTCAACCATAATCAGGAACACGAACTGCATCTGAATGGTCCGGATGGCGTCACCAGTCTGGTTGCTTCGCGAGTTCTTATTGCCGCCGGATGCTACGATATGCCCGTCAGCTTTCCCGGCAGCACCTTACCAGGAGTCATGGCGACCGGCGGAATTCAGGCTTTCGTCAAGAGCCAACGAATTATACCGGGGGAGCGATTCGTGTTCGCCGGCAGTCATCCGCTCCAACTGATCGTCGCAGATCAGGTGACTCAGGCGGGCGGTACGGTTGAAGCGGTCGTATTTTCCCAACCTCTCAAAACAGTACTGGGGCTCATTCCATATACCGGCGCCCTGCTTCGACATCCGGCCAAGTTAATTTACATCGCGGGCGCGTACCTGCGGTTGTTGAGAAATGGCGTCAAGATTACTACCAGCAGCACATTGTCTCGCGCGATTGGAAACAACTCGTTAGAGAGCGTGCAAATCGTGCCCGTATCGGGCAAAGATGCCGATAAGGATGGGAAAGAGATAGCTTGCGATCGGCTGGGACTTTGTTTCAGTTTCCTGGCCAGCACAGACCTCGCTCGTCAGGCGGGCGCGCAATGCGCGTGGTCAGAGAAAGGCGGCGGCTGGCTGGCCGAACACGATGAGTGGATGCGCAGCAGCGTCCCCGGTATTTATGTGGCCGGCGAGGTCACCGGTGTGGCAGGCGCCGACGTGGCGGAACTCGAAGGTCTCATTGCCGGTTACGCCGCGGCACTGGATGAGGAACGCATTGATCTGGCCACAGCCCAACAGCAGCTCGCCGGCCAACGCCGTAAACTCAAACACGCGCAAAATTTCGCCGATGCATTGAGCGCCCTGTCATATCCTGGTATCGAATTGCTCCGGGACCTGATGAATGATGACAGTGTCATATGCAAGTGCGAAGAGCTCAGTGTGGGCAAGCTCAAGCAAACGCTCCGGGATAATCCGTTGATACGGGACGTTAACGCGATCAAGCTGCTGTCTCGCTGCGGCATGGGGTTATGTCAGGGACGCTACTGTTCTTTTCAGTTGAGCACCTTGCTGGCATCGGATTACGATATAGCAGCGGAGACGGGCGGTACTTATAAAGCGCGTTTCCCCACAAAACCAGTTACCATAGAATCACTTCTGCACAATACAGCCGAGTCGAAACAATCGTGAGCCTGAAATTACATCTGTACCACAGTGTCGAATCCACTTGCGCCCAGAAGGTTCGTATCGTTCTCGCGGAGAAAGATCTTCCCTGGCATGAGACCAGGCTCAACCTGCGACAAGGCGATCAATTCAATCCTGAATATCTAAAGCTTAACCCCAAGGCGGTTGTACCCACACTCGTGCACGATGACCGGGTTATTCGCGAATCATCGGTAATCAATGAATATCTTGATGACTGCTTCCCGGATTCTGCCCTCAGACCGACAAGTCTTTATGACCGATCCCGAATGCGGCTGTTGATCAAGACGATCGATGACGAGGCACACCCGGCCATCGGCATACTGAGTTATGCTGTTTTTCTTCGCCATCAAATGAATGAATTGAAGTCACCGGATGAGCTTGCTGAACATTTTAACAAGGTCGCGGACCCGGCGAGGCGTGAACGGCAGATGAAAACCCACGAAGAAGGACTTCGGTCGCCGGCGGCAAAGTCTGCTATCAATTCTCTACATAAAGTCATCAGCCTCCTCGATGCACATCTTGGCGAGAACCCGTGGCTGGCCGGCCAGGAATTTTCCCTGGCGGACGCGGCTGCCCTGCCCTACATTTTCAGGGCCCGGGCGATAAACGTTGATGGCCTCTGGGAAGAGCGTGCCAATTTCCAATCCTGGCTGACGCGAGGAATAGACCGTGTCGAAAACCTGGCGCTCGATGAGCCCTGGGGATCGGCATCGTTCCATGAGATGGTTGCTCATCATGCTGATAGCGAAACGAAAGAAATCCAAAAAATGGTCAAGAGCGTGGGTTAAATTGCGTTTGTTGTACAACTTTGTTGCGATCAATCTCTGACGCCGCGTAACGGTAGTTTCTGCTACTTTTACTCGGTTAATATTAGTGCTCAACGAGAAAATTTGAAAGGCCGTGCCTTCTGGAACCTGATTAGGATAATAAGATGATGAAAAGAATCTGTTCAGTATTGACCTCAATGATATGTGCCATTGTCTTGACGTTTCATGTCAATGCGGCGCTTGGCAAGTCGGCGCACGCCGGAGAAATGGTGGAGGGTCTGTGGAAATATACGAAGCTGACCACCAGTGATGGCAATGAAATGCCATTGACCGGCATATTCCTGTTCAAGGACGGTGTCTTTCTCCAGCAATCTATTTTCAATGGCGAACCGTTTGACGAGCAAGGCGCCATGGCGCATGCAGGGCCGTACACGTCGGAACCGGATGCTATCCATCTGATCGCCGAACCAACGGTCAGCATTGCTCCCGATGACAACGGACCCCTGTCATATCGAGACAGCACAAAACATAAGCTATCGGTGGACCGAAGTGAAAACGAGTTAACGCTGGTGTTCGGCTCCGGCACCGTGCAGGAGTTCGAGCGTATCGGTTCCGGCAAGGGCCAGGTTTACTCAATCGAAGACGGCAAACTCGCATTCGCGGACAACTACTTCATATTGGTGCAGGGCAATGAAAACGGCTCAGTATCGGGTTATGGCACGTTCGAGAAACAGGACGGAGACGCGATCAACCTGAACGTGATCCGATGGGCAGAAGGAACTACTGACAGTGCAACGAACAAACGTGATGTAACACTCGAGGCAGATTTCGACGGTCGCAGGTTGACGCTACCCGACGGTCGCAGCTTTAAGGTCGTGCAGTAAAGCAGCTTTCCAGGAGAACAAGAACTATGAAGCGACTGACCTGTCTTGTTGGCCTGATCACTCTGATTTTCGTTATTTCCGCCTGTGAACAGGCCTCTGTACCATCTGAATCTGAATCTGAATCTGAGCCCGACTCCGAACCCAACGCAAACGCCCAACTGGACCAGTTAATAGAAGACTATACAGCCGCATATTGGGAAGCCTACCCCGGACGAGCAACTCGAGCCGGTCTACGCGGTTACGACGATCGATTACCTCCAATGTCAGCTGACGATTTCGACGCGAGAGCTCAAGCACTTCGCGAGGTACTTGAGCATCTCAATGCAATCGATCCCGATAACCTCGACACACCGGATCACAAAGTGGATTGGCAGCTACTGGGTCAGCA
>JBBDSF010000128.1:0-1018 GCA_040905125.1 Pseudomonadales bacterium
TAGGACTTATCGAGCTCGGTCGTCTGCGGATTTGTGATGTAAGCCTGGTGGCTCAATACCTGGTAGGAACCAATATGACGATTGAAGATTGATACACGGTGCGCACTGTTGACCCAGCTGAAGCTGAGGGTGCCCTTGTTGTCGGGTACCTCACGAACGATATTCTGTTCGCCGTCAACGCCTGCCGCGTCAAATATACCAGTTTCCTGCAGCCCTAACTCCAGGCCTGGTACATTTTGCACCACGTACTCATCCACATGAGTATAATCAATTCCAACGCGGAACTGCCCCCAGTCGTTGTCCCAGGAATAGCCGGTACTGATGTCTATGCCCTGTACTTCGATATTACCGGCATTGATCGCCGGCAACACCAGGGTAATCAATCCGGCGTTGGTATCGTTGAGGTTACGCTGGACGCCGTCCACTATGTAGGAGAACGGGCTGACTACACAGTTTCGGCGCTCGTCGGAATCGCGACCGAACTGAGCTTCTACGGCAGCCGGATCGCAGGAAACAGGCTGTCCGTCAGGTCCTCGCGCGTCGAGTGGCAGCGTGTCATTCTCGATATAATTCGAAGGATCCTGAGCCGCTTGATTGAATGCCTCGATCTCGGGATTGAGCGCGGATCTGGGAATCTTTGGCAGTACCCGGTCTTCCACTTCGAAGCGCCAGATATCGGCGCCAACACTCAGACCATCCAGGGAGCCGGTAGGAGTCCACTGAAAGCCCACATTGTAGGTATCCGCATTCTCGGTGCCCAGATTCGGATTAGGCGCACCTACAGTGAATGAAAAATTACTGATGCCATTTGCATTGGTGGCAGGCAGCAGACCGGCGCGTACATCCTGGTTACGAATCGGATCGAGTACGTTGGTACCAAACGCTTCAAACGCCTGGTTGACCACACCGATATTGGGAGCTCTGAACGACTGCGACCAGGACGCCCGCAGCAACAGATCCTCGACAGGACGCCAACTCATGGCAACCTTGGGCGAAACATCACTGCCTATTTCGCCAC
>JBBDSF010000129.1:0-1017 GCA_040905125.1 Pseudomonadales bacterium
TTGCCTCGCCACCAGAAAAATTACAGAAAATTACAGAAAGGACGTTACACCACCCAAACTCTTTTCCTTGTATTAGCGGAACAAGACGTCTATTGTCCTCCGGCTTTCCCATTCGCTTGCGGTAGGACGACCGGATAGACGTTCCATCAATAAGTTGGAGCATCAAAATATTATGAGTTCTCTCCGCGAGGCGCTGCACAAATTCGATCAGTTGACTGACGAGCATTCACGCCGTCCCGTGCCGGAAAGCAAAACAGTTAGCGGCATCCAGATTGGTCTGTTGTGCATCGGTATCTCCATTACACTGCCGGGCTTATACAGCGGCGGAGAGCTCGGACAGAACCTTGGGCTGGCAGACGGCATCCTGGCCTCTTTGCTGGGTGGACTGATCCTCAGCATCATGTCCGTTCCAGCAGCAATAGTCGGAGTTAAAACCAGGCTCTCCAGCTATATGGTGATCGAGCATGTCTTCGGACGGCACGGGGCTAAACCCATCAATCTGGTTTTTGGCCTGGTGTTGCTTGGCTGGTATGCGGTTACGGCAGAGTTATTCGGACGGACACTTTTTCTTACCGCCCAAGAATATACTACTTTGTCAATGCCAGAGTGGCAGTTCACCATCGCGTCTAGCACCCTGGTAGTCGCAACTTCCATCTTCGGCTTCAAGGCCATTGACCGGTTGGCAATCGTGGCTGTCCCTTTGTTGCTTTTGTTTCTGGTTTATGTTGCCTATCTTTCTCTGGAACATAAACCTGTTCAAAGCTACTGGACTATTGATAAACAAGCCATCGATATGTCCGCGGCTATTTCAGCCGTAGTAGGCACCATGATTGTCAATGTTGTACTTATGCCGGACTTGTCACGTTATGCCCGGACTGTCAAAAATTCTGTCACCGCATCGTTTCTCGGGAACGGTTTTGGCTCGGCCATATCAATGATGCTGGCGATGGTGCCGGCACTAGCCTTCAATGAACTTGACCCCATGAAATATATGGCCATTCTAGGTTTGACCGGGAT
>JBBDSF010000130.1:0-33302 GCA_040905125.1 Pseudomonadales bacterium
AGGATCGTCGACAGCGTACAGGATGCCGTCAGATCCCAAGAGGCTGCCCGGGCGCGGATCAATGAGCTTGAGCGTGAGCTCATTATGCTTAGGGCGAAGACTGCCAGGATGGAATCTCTGGCTGCGGAGAACAACCGTCTTCGTGCATTGCTGGGTTCATCGGAAAAGCTCGAGGACAATGTCCTGGTCGCGGAGTTAATTGGCATCAATCCTGATCCCGAACGACACGTGGTCGTCGTCGATAAGGGTATAATTGATGGCGTTTACCAGGGGCAACCTTTACTCGACGCCCATGGTCTCATGGGACAAGTGATTGACACGAGCCCTTTCACCAGCCGTGTTCTGTTAATCAGCGATCCTTCTCATTCTGTACCGGTCCAGGTCGTAAGAAGCAACCTGCGGTTGATTGCGCAAGGAACCGGTGTCAGCAACACGCTCAAATTGATGAATGTTCAGGACACGGCGGATATAGAGGAAGGCGATCTGCTGGTAAGTTCGGGATTGGGTAATCGATTTCCAACAGGATACCCTGTCGGCGTTGTCAGGCGAATAGAGCATCATCGCGGCGAACCATTCGCCGAGGTTTCCGCCACGCCGAGTGCTCAGCTTGATCGCAGTCGCCACGTCCTTCTCGTTTTCACCGGGAACCGATCAAACCCTCAACAGGCGGAAAAAAGGGAGGGGAACGATGGCTAGCCCCTGGTTTGGTGGCGTTGTCATTGCGTTGAGTTTTGTGATCGCAATGATACTAACCGTCATTGCCATGCCGGCCTTTGTGCCGGTTGAACTGGGTTACCTGCGTCCGGAATGGGTGGTCCTTACCTTGATTTATTGGGTCATTGCTTTGCCTCAAAGAATAGGGATCCTCCTGGCATGGGTCGTTGGTTTAATGGTTGACGTATTACTTGGAAGCTTGCTTGGCCAGCATGCGCTGGCCTTTATCATCGTTGCTTATATTGCGTCAAACATATACCAACGATTACGAATGTTTGCCGTCTGGCAGCAGAGCATGATTGTGTTTGTGATTGTAGGCTTGAATCAATTGATTAACTTTTGGATAGAGAGTATCGCGGGAGTGGCGGAGTGGAGCATGTGGTATCTGTTTCCCTCCGTCGTCAGTGCGTTTCTTTGGCCCTGGGTATTTCTCATATTAAGGTATGTTCGCAGAAGATTTAACGTTCAATGACACATTAGCTACGAGCTACGAGCTACGAGCGACGAGCTGCCAGCCAACATTATTCATGAACGATCATCTGGCGTGCGGACGGGTGGCAGGGGGACTTGTTTTTATTTTTGCCAGCGGAAGGGACCCACTGGGGGATGGGTGGAGCTGGCAAAAATAAAAACAAGTTCGCCTGACGGAGCTTGCCCTCGCGAAAGCGAGGGACCCGTGCTTCACCAGAACTTGGTGTTCATGAATCATGTAGGCTGGCTGCTAGCAAAAACCTCATAGCTAGAGGCTGGAATATTAAATGATCGATCTTGTATTGGCATCGGCATCGCCGAGAAGGGCCGCGCTGCTGCGGCAACTTAACCTGTCTTTTCGGATTGAACCAGCGTCAATTGCCGAGGATCGGCGAGATCAGGAACTTCCCGATGAGCTGGTTGCCCGTCTCTCCAGATCCAAGGCCCAAGCGGTGGTGAATTCGGATGTTATGGGGTCAGCGCCGACGGTCGTCATTGGAGCCGATACCATAGTGGTAGTAGGCGACAGGATGCTTGGCAAACCAGAATGTAAGGATGATGCCATAAATATGCTTGTGACATTGTCGGGACGTCAACATCGTGTGCTGACGGCGGTGACTGTCGCCGACCGTGACCGCACGGAAACGATCGTGGTTGAAACTATCGTTGTCTTTAGAGAACTAACTATCAAAGAGTGTGAAAGATATTGGTCCACCGGAGAACCGGTGGACAAGGCAGGTGGATATGGGATTCAAGGGCTTGGTGCAATTTTTGTTGCGTCGATCACAGGCAGTTATTCAAACGTTGTTGGTCTCCCGCTCATGGAAACCGCGGATGGTTTGCGCGGATTTGGTATCGACTGCCTGTAGGTACTCTGAAAGAATTTTGAATGATACAGGAAAGAAATCCACATGGGAGAGGAAATCATACTTAATGTCCTGCCTCGTGAGACAAGGGTGGCTGTTGTCGAGCAGGGACTTCTACAGGAACTTTTTATAGAAAGACTCGATACAAAGGGAACGCTAGGTAATATTTACAAGGGTAAAGTAACCAGGATTTTACCCGGCATGCAAAGCGCATTCCTGGATATCGGTCACCCAAGGTCCGCGTTTGTTCACGTGAGTGACCTTCTGGAGCCGCGGGAAGGAACCCTCGACGATGAAGGGGCTTCCATGGTTCCGGATATTCGGGAACTTCTTTATGAAGGAAAGAAACTGTTGGTGCAAGTGACGAAAGAGTCCATTGGGACCAAGGGTGCCCGACTGTCAACCAATATCTCGTTAGCGTCCCGATTCCTCGTTTATATGCCAGGAAATACACGCGTTGGAATATCCCAAAGAATTGAAGATGACGATGAACGCCAAAGGCTTCGAGATATCCTTGAGAAGGTTCGTATCGAGCAAGGAGAAGGGGGCTTTATTGTTAGAACCGCGGCAGAAATGGCAAGTGAAGAAGAAATTGCGAAAGATGCGGAGCTGCTTCGTTTGCGGTGGGAGGCAATATGTGAGGACAGCAAAGACGCAACGCCCCCCGTGCTTGTTTTCGATGATTTGCCGTTGCATCTGCGTGTGATGAGGGACATTATCAATTTCCACACGGATCGTATTATTGTAGACGATAAGGCGATTTGTGAGACGCTTGATAACTTCTTGAAAGATTTTATTCCCGATAAAGCCGAGTGTCTTGAATACGTTCGGGACGAAGTATCTTTATTTGATGTCTACAATCTGGAGGATCAAATTGAAACGGCACTTGATCGCAACGTGCCGCTAAAATCAGGCGGCTATCTCGTTATCGATCAAACCGAAGCGATGACGACGGTGGATGTTAATACGGGTGCCTTTGTAGGCAAGAAAGACCTGGAAGAGACGATCTATAGAACGAATCTTGAAGCGGCTGCAGCAATACCCAGGCAACTACGACTCAGGAATATTGGTGGTATCGTAATTCTCGATTTCATTGACATGGCTGATGAGGAACACAAACGACAGGTGATAAGGACCCTGGAGAAAGGCCAGCAGTCTGATCGCGTCAAGTGGAAGATTAGCGAAATTTCCGAGCTTGGTTTGGTAGAGATGACGAGAAAGCGTACCCATGAGAGCCTCTTGCAACAGATGTGCGGGCCTTGCCCATCTTGTGATGGCAAGGGCTTTATCAAAACACCCGAATCAGTTTGTCTCGAAATATTTCGCGAGATTCGGCGTCGTGCATCGGGCTTGAGAGGGAAAGGCTGTCTTATCATGGCATCCCAGGTGGTAGTGGACAGGTTATTAGATGAAGATGCAGCCTGTATCAGGGAACTATCCGGGTCCATTGGTACAGACATTCGTTTCCAGGTGGAAGCGAGCTACACGCAAGAGCAATTCGACGTAGTGTTGCCGTTATGACACAGCAATTGTAATCACAAGCATGGGTGCTTGAGTTTCATGATCCCGAAAGTCGGTAAACGCGTTTTTATTCGGTGTGCAGAAGCATCAGTGCTGGTGGTACTGATCCTCGCGGCCCTGTATGTGACCATGGGGCGAATATTGATCGGGTCCGCAGAAAATTACCGAGGCGAGGTACAATCGTTTCTGGCAACCAGACTGGATGCACCGGTTACAATCCAGAAACTGGACGGTACCTGGTCCTATCTGGATCCGGGACTTATCGTTCATGGGCTTGTCATTGGTCCGCAAAATGAGCCTGCGCTGGCGCTAACACGAGTCTCGTTCCGGCTAAAGTCCATTAGCAGTCTGTTCGAGTGGAATCCGGTAATCAGTGAGCTGGAGGTGGCGGGGTTGCGCGTCACCGTTGAACAAGATGCCGCGGGTAACTGGCACGTTTCAGGTTTGCCATCTCAGTCCGGTGCCGAGCTGGATTTTGACTTATTGATGGACTCGGTGCCTCATCTGAATTTGCTTTCGTTAAAGGATATAGAAGTCAACTTGCTGGCCCGGCAGTCACGGTATCAGTTGCGCAGCGAAAGCGATGAGCCCTTCGAGTTGGTTAGCTCCGAGGGCGTCAAGACCCTGTCATTACCGTTGGTGGTAGAGAGGGTAGACAGAGAGACGGGCGACGTATCCGTTGACGCCATGCAACTGATTGGGCGATATCGAGGTGATGCCAGAGAACGTGGTGAATTTTCCACGGAACTTTACTTTCAACTTCCCTCTCTGGAATTAACCGATTTCCTTCCTCCATTGCTATATGAAGGTCTTCGTATTTCACAAGTTCGTGCTCGCGGGCAATTCTGGTTTGGATATGAGGACGGCAGATTCACCTTGACGGGTATGCCTACAGTGTCCGATATCGAATTGAAGTCGCAAGATCGTGCTTTGACTGTTATCAAGGATATGAGTACAGAATTCCGGTTGTCCGGTACCGGTTTAAATGATAGCTACCTTCAGGTAGCCCGGTTGTCAGCGATGGCGGGATCCCGAGAGCTGGACCTTGAGAATGCCAGTGTTACCTTTGCCAGTGAAAATCAGATTGTTGCCCGGATTTCTGAACTGAATCTGGGCCTGATCGGCAATGTTCTCACGGACGTAGGTCACGGGCTTGGCTTTATTGATGATAGAGCCCTTAAGGCCCTGGAAAGTATGGATCCGAGAGGTCTATTGCAGGAGATATTGATAACCGCCAATACGCAAGGGGCAGTGGATGGACTGAAGCTGACCGGCAGACTCTCCGACGCCAGCATTAAGGCGTACAGAGGTACACCGGCAATCGATAATGTCGAAGGAATTGTTTCCATTGAGCCGCGGAAAGGATATATCGACGTGCATAATGAGAGTACCACCCTGGAGTTCGCGCGTATGTTCGATCAGCCATGGTCGTTTGACAGCGCTCAAGGTAGATTTAATTATAGCTATGAGCGCGGATATCTGCAGGTTACGAGCGGCCTTCTTGAGGCGGTTACCGGCGATCTTCAAGCGAGAGGGAAGCTTCAACTAAATCTCCGGCACAATCGTCTGCACCAGAACTGGGGATTGGCCGTCGGCATCGTTAACGGTGACCTGACCGATGCGCCACGTTACTTCCCTAACGTGGTGCCCGAAGGCGCACGTCAGTGGTTAGCCGGAGCACTTTCCGAGGGTAAGCTTACCGAAGCTGGTCTGCTTTTTCACGGCTCGTTACACCCGGATGCACCGAAAATCGAGAAACTCCACGATCTCTATTTCAAGGTCGAAGATTCGATTCTTGATTATGATCCTGCATGGCCGCCCGTGGAAGATCTGGCAGGAACCGTATACGTGGGAACCGATGGCGTTCATTCCGAGGGTGCCAAGGGGCATATCTACGATTCGTTATTGAGTAACGGTGTTGTTCATATACCTATAGGTCGGGATGGAAAAGCGGATGTAATCAAGATTAATGCGGAATTACATGGACCTCTATCCGATGGCATCCGCCTGTTCCAGGAATCTCCTTTGGCTGACATTACAGGTCATGCGGTACAAGACTGGACTGGTACCGGACGAATGGAGGGAATTCTTGCACTTGAAATTCCTATTGGAAATCGGTTCGGCGAGAATATTCTGTCCAACGTGTCCGTATCATTTAGAGAAAATGACATATTCATGCCGCGCTATGACCTCGAAGTGTTGGAAGTTGAAGGTGTTGCCGGTTATACCAGCGAGGATGGTCTTTTTTCCGATAATTTGCGGGGAACGATTTTTGGTGAACCAGTTTCAGGTTCGATAAACAGTTTGATCGATAACGATGGCGGGGAAGTTATTATTGATATATCCGGCGATGTCGATATAGCTGATTTATATTCCTGGTCACAACAGATTCTCTTGACTCGTGCCAGTGGCATGATGAACTACGAAGCCGAGGTTCACGTACCCTTTGGCAGTCGGCGTCACGAACGGAGCTATGTGGAAGCGACATCGAATCTTGAAGGCGTTGAAATCGATATGCCTCGTCCTCTTGCCAAAAAGAGCTCGGACGAAATGCCCATGGTATACAGGCAATATTTCCTGGAGCCGGGTCATCAGGTTGAATTTGATGTGGGCAACAAGGTCAATGGCATACTGAAACTTGTTGATAATGTGGTGCAAGGTGGACATATCCGATTTGGTGCAGACGAATTGGGATCAGTCACATTTGACGATTTAAAAGTCAGTGGTCTCCTGGAGTATGTCGATTATAATCAATGGCAAGAATTTATAACGTATATCGAAGACAACTCGGCCGTATCGCTCGCGAGCGAGCTTGCAGGCCGCCTCGATTCCATAGACATTGATGTGGGAGTGCTGGATGTGTTTGGAATGCAGTTGGAGGATCTGCATTCATTGATCACCCGTGACCAGAGCTCCTGGGATGTGCAGCTTAAAAATGAAAACCTCACAGGTCGGGTGACCATACCCGATAACGATAAAGAGCCTGTGGGCGTAGAACTGGCCTATTTGAGGTTCAACGAAGACCGTGCTGACACAAAGGACCCATTGGCCGGTGTAGCGGTCGACCAACTGGTTCCAGTTGACTTCAGTACGGAAGAGCTAAGCGTTGGAGAAGAGAATTACGGTTCCTGGAGATTCCGTTTACGGCCTGAGGCAGATGGAGCCGTGCTGAAAGATTTAACGGCCAACGTAAAAGGTTCGCGAATTATTGAGTCTTCCGAGGTGCACTGGGAGCTCGGCAACGAGCCTGTGAGTCGGTTTAAGGGCACAATCGTTACCGATGATCTTGCCGACGCGCTGGAACAATGGGGTTTTGCTTCCAGTATCAAGGGTAAAGACTTCACGTTCGTAGCCGATGTGAAATGGTTCGGTTCTCCGGCGATGATTTCAGT
Organism: Pseudomonadales bacterium; assembly: GCA_040905125.1. Lineage (GTDB taxonomy): Bacteria > Pseudomonadota > Gammaproteobacteria > Pseudomonadales > Azotimanducaceae > JBBDSF01. Next base: position 6,965 of record JBBDSF010000130.1, read on the forward strand.
GGATTCCATCATGGGTGAAATCTCCCTAAGGGAAGGTGAGGGGCGCTTCGTTCAAGCGGAGGCGGCTGGTGCTTTGAATCTGTTGGGTATTTTCGACTTTGCATCGCTCGCAAGAAGGTTTCGGTTCGACTTTTCCGATATTGTTGATGAAGGCTACAGTTTTCGCAAAATCAAGGGAGTAGCGAGGTTTAACCAGGGAATGGTTGATATTGTTGACCCCATCGTGATTGAGGGCGCGAGCAGCACGGTAAAAGTCGGCGGTTCACTCGATCTGGATACCAGAGAGTTAAATAATGAAATGATCGTCACTTTGCCAGTCAATAGAAACTTGCCCTGGTACGCTGCATATTCTGCTATCGTCACGGGACCCTTGGTGGGTGCTGGTGTGTTCCTGGCTCAAAAAATATTCGAAAGCCAGATTGATCAAATTAGCAGCGCAAAGTACGAAGTCACCGGCACAATTGATGAACCAAAAGTCAAGTTTGTGTCCATATTTACCGACGAGATGCGTGAGGTGAAATTGGACGAGCTGGGTAGCCGAAAAATTGACCCTGAAGAGCCGGATACCGAGAGTGAAGTCGAGACGGAGTGACCAGTGAACACCAATATCGCTTACGAAGCGATATGCCCGTGGCCAACCAGAGGCGTCTGTTTTTATAAATCCTGGTCGTAATTTGCGGAACTGTCCAATACGAATTTAAGATACTGAAACAGTTTGCGAAAATGCACCGGTTGACTTTCCTGTCGTTCTCGTTCGTTGATTGCGTTTCGCGTCAGTTGCTTTAAGTGTTGCCTGTCCACATTGGGACATTCGCGAATTATTTCGTCAATGACCTGCATATCTTCATCAATCAGCTCCTGTCGCCATCGTTCAAGCTTGTGAAACTGTATGGTGTGAGTTTTAGTGCTTGAGTCGTATCGATCGATCAGCTGTTGAACACGATCGACATCGGCTGATCGCATAAGCTTGCCGATGTATTGAATTTGACGTTTACGTGCGTTGCCCTTGGTTATACGTTTGCACTCCGTTACGGCTTCAAGCAACCCAGGATCTCCAATCGACTGGAGCTGTTCTTCCGGGAGGTCAAGCAATCGTTCACCAAGATGCTTCAAGGATTGCATCTCTCTTTTTTGTTGTGTCTTACTTTTAGGTTCGTCGTCTGATTCTTTCATGCGTAGAATATGGTGGCGAGGCCGAGAAAGGACATGAATCCTACCACGTCAGTTATAGTTGTCAGTACGACGGTGCCGGCAATTGCCGGGTCGATTCTTAACCGTTTAAGGATACCTGGTAGCGAGGCGCCGGCGATACCTGCGGTCACCAGGTTGATGACGAGTGCCATGGCAATAATGAGACCAAGTAACGGGTCCTGAAAGGCCAGGGACGCGCCCACGGCCACGATCGCGGCCCAAAAAAGGCCATTGATGATCCCCACCAGGAACTCACGACTGAGCAACCACCGTTGGTTGCTCCCCACCAGATGTCCTTGAGCCATACTGCGAATAACAACGGTTAATGCCTGACTTCCGGCGACCCCGCCCATGCTGGCAACAATGGGCATTAATACAGCCAATGCAACCACCTTGGCGATGGTCTCTTCGAATATGTTGATAACGGCCGAGGCGAGAAACGCGGTAAGCAAGTTTGCTCCAAGCCAGAAAGTTCGCATACGCACGGTCTTGAAAACCGGTGCAAAGGGGTCATCGTCCTCGGTTAATCCGGCCATCCCCAGCAGCGAGTGGTCTGCCTCATCCATGATCACATCGACCACATCGTCAATGGTAATCCTGCCCAGTAGTTTTCCGTCATCATCGACAACGGGTGCGGAGATCAGATCATAGCGTTCGAACAACTGTGCGACTTCTGTTTCGTGCATAGCTGCCGGAATAGGCTGTATGTCAGTTGTCATCATTTCTCTGACGGTCAGTGAGGGGTCCGATATCAACAGTTTTGAAATCGGAAGCAGTCCAATAAATTCATCGGTACCACTGACAACGAAGATGCTGTCAGTGATGGGTGGAAGTTCGTGGTGCCTTCTAAGATACCGTAAGACCACGTCGAGTGTAACGCGGGCGCGGACACTGACGGTATCGGTATTCATGAGGCCACCGGCCGTGTCTTCAGGCCAGGACAACAGGTTTTCGAGCCTGGCTCGGTCCTGGGCATCCATTGACTCCAGAACCTGAGCGACGATGGCCTCGGGTAACTGCTGCAGGATATCGGTCAGGTCGTCGTCGGAGTCGACATCCTCGAGCAGCTGAATAATTTCCTGTTCGGTTTTGTCGCTTAGAAGGTCATTAACGATGTCTTCGTCAACGGATTGAAGAATATCACTTTGCCTGGCCTCTGTTGTCAGGCTCCAAATAATTGCCCTTTCCCTGGGCGGCGATGATTCCAGGAGATCGGCGAGGTCTTCCGGTTTTAATGAATCGATGAGATTACGTATCTGGCGATAGGTCCCGCTTTCCAGCAGTGCCGTCAACTTGGCCAGTGGCGCTTGTGAGGTAGATTCCGTGGATTCGCTCATGATGGCAGCCTGTTCACTCTTCTTCACCAAAACGGTCGTTGATTAGCGATACGATTGCCTGGCATGCGTCTTCCTCATCGTCGCCTTCACAGTAAATTTCGAGCTCTGTTCCGGGTACTCCCTGAAGTACCATCATCGCCATAATGCTCTTGCCGTTGGCGGAGCGATCGCCAACTCTGACTGTGATGTTCGCTGAGTACGCTTGAGCAGTCGAAACGAATTTCGATGCGGCTCTCGCATGAAGTCCCAGTTTGTTAATAATTGTTGCTTTTTCGACAATCAATCTGATCTGTCCGGTTATACTCGCTAAAACTCGAGATTCTCTTGTAACCCGGGGTTCTTGCCAAGCTCCCGGTGCCTGACCTGAACATTATCCCATCTTGAGGCAAAGTGATCGTAAAGTTTTTCGCTTAGATAGACTGATCGATGTTGACCCCCGGTGCAGCCGATTGCCACGGTCATATAACTACGATTATTCGCTTCGAATCGTGGTAGCCAATTGGCAAGGTAGGCGGAAATTTCCTCGAACATTGCGCGAAAATCGGCCTGGTTCTCCAGGAATGCCTGGACGGGCTCCTCCAGGCCGGTCATGGATCGCAGGTTCGGTTTCCAATGTGGGTTAGGCAGGCATCGGGCATCGAAAACGATGTCCGCGTCGACGGGCACCCCGTTTTTATAGGCAAAGGATTCGAACAATAACGCGAACTCATGGCTCTCTTTGGCAACGCGGGTTCGAATAAGGTCACGGAGTTCGTGAATTGTCAGGGATGTGGTATCGATTGAAAGATCCGCCATGTTCGAAATGGGGTCCAGTAGCTCTCTTTCCAATTCCAGTGCTTCACGGAGATCACGATTATGGTCGCTAAGGGGATGCTTGCGTCGCGTTTCGCTAAATCGTTTCACGAGGGCAGGGCTGGCTGAATCCAGATAAACTATCTGGGTGCGTACGCTGTCGGAATCAATGCCCGCGACCATGCCGGGAAAATTGGCGAGATCGGTGGCGATGTTACGGGCATCGATACTGACCGAAACTTTGCTTATAGGCAGGTCCGATGTCAACTTTTGGACAAGCGGTTGCAATAAGCCAACCGGAAGGTTATCGATACAGTAATAACCCATATCCTCAAGCACGTGCAAAGCGGTGCTTTTCCCGGAACCCGAGCGCCCGCTTATTATTATCAAGGAGATCATTTATACCTCCTTCGCTCGGGACATGACACCGGGGTTTTCAGGCCAATCTGGCGTTGGGTACGGGATCCTGCGTAGCGCGTTCGTATAGTTCACGATCACTGGTGGCCTGTAAGAGATGCTCCCGGAATTTTTCCGATTCAAAGCGCTCCGCCAACATGGCCAGGGTTGCGAGATGGTCTTCGACCTCCTCGGCGGGTACGAGTAACACAAACATAATCTGAACGGGTTGATCATCGAAGGCTTCGAAATTTATGGGTTGGCGTAGTTTAAACAGTCCCCCGACGATTTCATCACAATTCTGCATCCGGCAGTGGGGGATAGCGATTCCATGACCGATCGCAGTGGTCCCCAATTTTTCTCTGTTTATAAGATTCTCGTAGATCTCGGCCGCGTCCAGCCTTGGGAGCGTTCTCGCGATATGTCCCGCGGCCTCCTCGATAGCGCGTTTCTTGCTGGATGCTTCGAGGTCGCAACAAGTCCGTTCGGGTGTCAGAATAGACGCTAGGTTCATTAGTAAGCTCGTGGTACCACTGTCAAGTGCATACGATATCAATAAATGACCTGAACGCACACCGCCAGCTGACGAAATACGTCGACTCCCCTGGATCCGACTAGCGCCAGGACTAACGAAGACCGGAACGCTGCTTCCTGTCCTTAATCTTCTCTTTTTGCTTGATCAGTTGGCGGTCCAGCTTGTCTACCAGCATGTCAATCGCCGCGTATAAGTCGTCGGATTCAGCGTCTGCGAAGACTTCCCCTCCGGTGATACGCACCGTCGATTCCGCTTTCTGGCGTTGTTTCTCCACGGTCAAAATCACATCTATGTGGGTGATTCGATCAAAGTGTCGTTGGAGGCGATCCGCTTTGGTCTCGACGTAACTTCGAATTGCGGGGGTAACGTCTATGTGATGGCCGCTGATATTGATTTGCATTTCATGGCTCCTGGTGCAATGACTTCAAATTAGTTGCTTGCGTTCATTGGATGGAGGAATCAGCATTGATTCCCGGTATTTTGCTACGGTACGCCTTGCCACTTTGACGTTCAGACTCGCTAACAGTGTGGCAATTTTACTGTCGCTTAGCGGCTTTCTCGGGTTTTCATCGGAAACGAGTTTTTTGATCAATGCCCGTATCGCCGTCGAGGAAACTTCGCCCCCTTCATTGTTGCTGACGTGGCTCGAGAAGAAATACTTTAATTCAAATACACCGGCTGGTGTGTGCATGTATTTGTTTGTGGTGACACGAGATATAGTAGATTCGTGAAGATCCAGTGCCTCGGCGATGTCATGAAGTACCAATGGTTTCATGGCTTGTTCGCCATATTCCAGAAAGCCTCGTTGATATTCTACAATTTTTGATGCAACTCTGAGTAAGGTTTCGTTACGTTGTTGTAAGCTCTTGATGAACCAGCGTGCCTCCTGAAGATGATTCTTCAGGCAAGTATTGTCTGCGCTGTTATCGGAACGCTTGACCATTGAGGCATATTCCCGATTAACGCGAATGTGTGGCGCGGCCGCGGCACTTAATTCTACCACCCAACGTCCGTTTTTCTTGCTGACAATGACGTCGGGCTCGATATATTCGGTTTTGTCAGGTGCGATTTCCGCTCCGGGACGTGGGTTGAGTGTTTGTATCAGCGCAATGACTTGTTGTAGTTCGTTCTCTTTAAGGCGTGTCTTGCGCATGAGCTGCGTGTAATCCCGATTGGCCAGTGCCGAGATGTGTTCCTCTACGATGTTGAGTGCCTGGTCACGCCATGGCACGTCGTCGGACAAATGCTTGAGCTGAATGCTCAGACACTCCCGCAGGTCTCTGGCGGCGACGCCGACCGGGTCAAGATGCTGGATCAAGTGGAGCACTGCTTCCACTTCGTCCATTTCAACTTCGAATTCCTGTGGAAGGCCGGCAAGGATATCTTCGAGCGATACGGTCAGCACGCCATCCGCGGAAAGCCCGTCAATGATTGACATCGCGATGATTTCATCTATCTCGGAAATGTGCAGTAGATTAATTTGTTCCAGCAGATAGCTTTGCAATGTGGCATCTACCGAATTTCTCGTGTCCAGGTAGTTTTCATCGTTTTCGTCAGGTCCGCTGTAACTGGAAGACACGGGTGTCTCATCCCAGACGTCTTCCCAGACACTGTCTACGGGAAGCTCTTCTCCAAAGTTGTCGGAGGAAAGCTGATCGTGGGTGTCCGGTACTATGTCACCGTCAATTTCCGGATTGGGAGGTGCATCGGTATCGGCGGCACTGGCTGTATCGCCGATGTCCATCTGCGTGTCTTGCGATTGGTTATTGTCAGCGGCGGCCTGAAGATCGTCTTCGAGAGAGTCCAGTGAGGTAGCCTCGTCCGTGTCGTCCACTGAAACTTCTTCAAGCATAAGATTGGAATCCAGCGCTTCCTGAATTTCCTGGCGCAGATCGAAAGTCGACAACTGCAACAGTCGGATTGCCTGCTGCAATTGCGGGGTCATTCGAAGCTGCTGACCAAGCTTCAGGGTCAGTGCGGGTTTCATCACCATCGTTTAATCATACTTGGCAGAGCATGGTGAATTGAACCATAGAGGGTAACGTTCTGACAGTCAATTAAGGGCTGTATATAACCCTGTGTATACACTATCGGGTGATTCTTTGCAGGGGATGTCGGGTGTGTTGGTTACATCCTGAAGTTTTGGCCCAGATATACCTGTTTTACCTTGTCGTCCGCCAGAATTTTATCTGTCGTGCCCTCGGAGATTATCCGGCCATCGCTGACGATGTATGCCCGGTCACAGATATCCAGGGTGTCGCGAACATTGTGGTCGGTAATGAGTACACCGATCTCGCTTTTGGAGAGTTGAGAAATAATCAATTTGATGTCATTGACCGAAATTGGATCGACTCCGGCGAAAGGCTCATCGAGGAGCATAAACGCAGGTTCAGTCGCCAAAGCTCTGGCTATTTCCACACGCCGGCGCTCTCCTCCGGAAAGGGAAATGCCGATGGCATCACGCAAGTGCGTAATGTGAAATTCTTCAAGGAGCGTTTCGAGTTTCTCCACACGTTCCTTGCCGGTGAGATCTCTGCGTGTTTCCAATATGGCGAGAATGTTCTCCGCTACGGTCAACTTTCGAAACACGGAAGCTTCCTGGGGTAGATAACCTATGCCGGTGCGGGCACGTTTGTGTATAGGTTCCGGAGTGATGTCGGTTTCGTCGAAGAATATCTTGCCCTTATCTCCTCTGATAGAGCCGGTGATCATGTAGAAACACGTGGTTTTCCCGGCGCCATTGGGGCCAAGCAGCCCCACGACCTGTCCGCTGTGAATAGATAGTGTCACGTCATGAACGACAGGATGGCCACGGTAACTTTTGGCCAGATGTTCTACTCTTAGTACGTGCACGTCTAATTTTTCGGATTAATTGTCATGATCACCCGATCTTTTTGTGCTCCGCCGCTCAGGCTCACAATACCCTCGTTTACATTGTAATATAGTAATTGTCCTGAGAAAGTGTCCTGAGCCTGCACGAGGCGGGCATCGCCCACAAGATGGAGTCGTTCTTCCTGGACGAACCATGTGATTTTGTGTGCGTCGGCCTTGACCAAATCTTCTTTTTCCTCGGGCTTTTGTTCGTAGTGTGCCAGAGAACCGGTATCTGCCTTCCCGGTGGCAATGATCTGAATGATTTTGTCACCATCGCTGATTACTTCCACTTCGTCAGCAGAAATATGCAAGGTACCCTGATCTATGGTGACATCGCCCCTGTATATTGACGTTCCCTGCCTTTCGTCGAGCATGGCATCGTCAGCCTGAATGGTAATCGGTTGATTCCGATCCGCCTCGAGTCCGACCACGGTGCCTGCCGACAGCGTGGCGATAAACAGTACCATTACCTTCCAGCTGGTCATAGTGATAGCGCACGACGTTGGGTATGAAAGCATTCTACCCCACATAATTTGACCGCTCATTGTCTGTTGTCATGTCCCGTAAGTTCCTCATTTACCGGGCTGGCAGTTGTCCGGGCTCCAAAACAGTGTTGACACGCTCGTGGGGTCGCGAAAAGAAACGAAATTGTCCCGTTTCAAGCCAGGCCTCCATGCCGGCTGCAGTCGTTCTGCCCGAGTTATCATCGATATAAACCTTCTCCTCCGTCTCCGCGTAATCATGTTCGGGGTAGATGAAAAGGCTTTCCGTCTGAATGTTGGTGAAATTGCCATCTCCGCTTTCCCGGACAGCGACCACATGTCCCCATAACTCAACGAGATCCTGTTCGTGGGTGGACTTGGGGAACAAGCGTCCTTTCCGGGATGCGATGTTCCACGGCCCGTTGTCAGAGAACAGGTCCAGGTCCGGATCCTCAAGAGTCGTTATATCGTTGACCGGGAAATGTGTGAACCGACTTGCGCGCAATTTGTGCTGCACAGTTCCCGAGTTGTCAAAATGCGTAATGTTGGCATTAACCATAAACAAGTCAGGATCCTCGCGGGACAGTTCTCGTGCCGGTGGCTCAGTGACATTTTGATCCAGGAGCCAGTTCATCGCACCCGCGATCAGGACAATAAAACAGACAAGTATAATCGTGCGATTGTTCAAGTCGGAACCTTTGCCAACTTTTCCCGGAGAGCGCTCTCTGCGGGCAGTATACAGGTAATAATTAGACAGTGCCGTTACAGTATAAGTTCTGTCGGTCAGGCCTGGTTTCCGGGCGATGCATGGTACAGGTGAAGCAGGTATCCAACCCACAGCACCACCAGCACGGAGCCCTTCACCCGGCCAACTCGACCCTGGCCGGAACCACTGTAAGCAAACGTGACCAATAAAACGGTTAACAGTAGCATCACACCATAGTCTCGCCAAAGTATCTCGGCGCTAAACTCGGCGGGAGCCATGACAGCGGGGATGGTGAGTACGGCCAGCAGGTTGAAAATGTTGGATCCTACAATATTGCCTATGGCCAGGTCTGGCTGCTTTTTGAGTGCGCTGGTTATCGAGACGACGAGTTCCGGCAGGCTTGTGCCAACCGCTATGACCGTTAGCCCGATAACCAGTTCGCCAATTCCCAGATTGATTGCAATTCGGCTCGCGGCCCACACCAACAATTCCGAGCTCAGCAACAACAGGACGAGGGCTATGGCGAGCAGCATGAGCGCCCGGGGCGTGGCCATGCCTGGAATTTCCCCCAGCTCGCTGATTTCCGCTACGTAATCGATTCCGTCGGGCCCCAAAGGCTTGTCCGGAGGTAGAGTCAGGCGGAACAGAAACAAGGCGAGGGCAAGTGCCAGCAACAGCCCATCCCAGATACCCAGCTGGTAGTCGATCAGTGTGGCGCCGGCGCAAAGGGTCACGAATATCAGCACCGGCAAATCATTCTTGATTATCTCAGCACGGAAAGGCAGCGGCGCGATCAGAGCAGTAACTCCCAGCACCAGGCCAATATTGGCGCTGTTCGAACCTATGGCATTGCCTACGGCAATCTCTGGCTGGCCCCGTAGTGAAGAAGCTATGGCGACGAAGATTTCGGGCGCGGAGGTTCCAAGTGCTACAACTGTGAGTCCGATCGCCATTGGAGACACATCCAGATTCCTGGCGGTGGCTACCGAGCCGATAACGAACCAGTCGGCACTCTTGAACAACACCAGAAATCCCAACAGCAATGCACCACTGAGTACCAACATAGGGCGATTTGTGACTTATCAAGGAGTAGTAAAAGCGAGGGGGCCATTAAAGGCGGTATGGCGGCGATTTGCAAGGTCAAATTCCGCTCGTCGAATGATTGCCGTGACTATCAAATTCATCGAGATCGGACTAGTCTAATCGGTTACAGGGTGCTAGTGTCATGTCCCTTAAGTTCTCAGTGCTATGAACTTAAGGGACATGACACTAACGTTCGATTCCCATGAATGACATACATGTTGATATTAGTGGCCTCACGTATCGCCGTGAGCCCAGGAAGATATTTGACTCGGTTTCGATAAAGATACCGCGAGGCAGTATCGTGGCCATACTCGGACCGAGTGGTAGCGGTAAAACAACTTTGTTGCGTTTGATTGGCGGACAGCTGATGCCGGCATCAGGTGAGATTCTGGTTGACGGGCAGAATATTCCGGATCTAACACGAGAGGAGTTGTTTGAGATTCGAAAGTCCATGGGTATGCTCTTTCAGAGTGGCGCCCTGTTTACTGATCTGTCCGTGTTCGAGAATGTGGCGTTCCCTCTCAGAATCCACACGAACTTGCCGGAAGATATGATCAGGGACCTGGTGCTGATCAAATTGCAATCTGTCGGTCTACGGGGTGCCAGCCCCTTGATGCCCGGTGAATTATCGGGAGGTATGGCGCGGCGTGTCGCTTTGGCTCGCGCTGTTGCACTTGATCCCGGCCTGATCATGTATGATGAGCCATTCGCCGGATTGGATCCTATTGCCCTGGGCGTAATTGTTCAGCTAATCAAGACGTTGAATCGCGTGTATGGAATGACAAGTGTCATTGTTTCTCACGATATCCACGAGACTGCCAGTATCGCCGATTACATTTACCTGATTGCTGATGGGAAAGTCATTGCCTCAGGGGAGCCCGCTGAACTGTTCGAGCAGGATTCCCCTCGCGTCCAGCAATTTATCCGCGGTTTGCCCGACGGTCCCGTACCGTTTCACTATCCTGCGCCTGACTTTCAAAAAGAGCTCATGCAAGGCGATAGTTCCAACATTACGTTATAGGTGGCGTTGTGCTACGAAGCTTAAGACGTGTTGGCCAGCTTAGCTTGATCATCCTGGAAACTCTGGGGAGGTCGGGCGCGCTATGGTGGCACGCGGTGGTCAGAAAGCCAAGTTACCGACATGCGGGCTTGCTCGCGCACCAAATTTATCAGCTGGGCGTATTGTCGGTTGTCATAATCATTTTATCAGGATTTTCAATTGGGGCTGTTCTCGCCTTGCAGGGTTACAATCAACTGGTGAAATATGGGGCCGAAAGCTCGCTGGGACTTGGCGTTGCGTTGGTGTTGGTAATGGAAATAGGACCTGTGGTCTCCGCATTGTTATTTGCAGGGAGAGCAGGTTCGGCGGTGACTGCCGAAATAGGACTTATGAAGGCAACGGAACAGTTGAGCAGCATGGAAATGATTGGCGTCGATCCTTTGCAGCGAATTGTGGCGCCACGCCTGTGGGCGGGCTTTATCGTCATGCCCATATTGGCGCTGATGTTCAGCGTGGTAGGGATTTGGGGTGCTTCCCTGATAGGCGTCGATTGGCTGGGTGTTTACGAGGGCGCTTTCTGGTCCTCCATGCAACAAGGAGTCGATTTCAACGACCATGTGCTAAAAGGCATAATCAAGTCTGTATTTTTCGGTATTGTGGTCACCTGGATAGCGGTGTTTCAGGGTTACGATGCTGAATCTACTTCAGAAGGTATAGCCTCTGCGACAACCAGAACGGTGGTTTATTCGTCGGTTGCTGTTCTGGTGCTTGATTTCTTTTTGACAATGGTAATGTTTAATTTTTGAAGTCAGGGATAAAGTTAACAATGTGTAATGTTCAAATGGGACCCTGATATCAGCCTCTTGGAGTGGGAAAATGCAATTAAGGACTATAGAAATTGTTGTCGGTGCTTTCATGTTAGCCGGCCTGATTTCCCTGGCCATATTAGCCTTCCAGGTAAGTGGCTTTAATGTTGGCGCACAAACGGGCACCTATAGTGTGTACGCGAGATTTGAGAACGTTGGTGGGCTGGTCAGGCGGGCCAAAGTAAGTGTAGGTGGTGTCATTGTTGGCCAGGTTGCTGATATTGAACTGGATCAGAAAACTTTTACTGCAGTGGTTAGAATGGAGATTGATGAAGAAGTGGATCAATTGCCGATGGATACAGCTGCCACCATTCTTACAGAAGGCTTGCTCGGTGGTAAATATGTTGGGTTGAGCATCGGGGCTGAAGAAGAGTTATTGAAGGACGGCGACGAGATTGTTAACACACAATCGGCGCTGGTGCTGGAAGAGCTTATCGGCGAGTTTATACGCAAGGCGTTTTAACGGAGTGACACTATGAATATGAGGAATACGATAAAGAAATGGTCAATGGTTGTTCTACTGTTCAGCGTCGGGATCGGTGCCAGCGCTGAACCTGAATCTGCCCATAAAACTGTGGAAAAGGCCACAAGTGAGCTGGTTGAACGATTGAAGGAAATTCGCCCGCTATATGAGGAAGACAAGGATAAGTTTTTTCAGGAGGTGGAGAATGCCGTATCGCCGTTAATAGACTTCGAGGGCTTTGCCCGTGGTGTTATGGCCAAGTATTACCGGCGAGCCACGGACGCTCAGAAGGAAAAGTTCGTCGAAACGTTTAAAGAATCACTGGTGGAAACTTATGGCGGAACTTTGGCCGGTTTTCAGGGCAACAAGGTAGAGGTGGAGAAGCCAGCTCATGAAGATGCTGACTCGGATCGAGCCAGCGTAAAACTCAAAATTCATGGTGCTGATGGCGACGTCTATTCGGTTGCCTATACCATGATACGCCAGGATGGGCGGTGGAAGTTACGTAATATTACGGTTGAAGGAATCAATATTGGCTTACAGTTTCGCTCACAATTTGCGAGTTATATGCGGGAGCACGGCAACGACATCGATAAGGTTATAGAGAATTGGGACGTGGATGAGGATGAGCTCGCAGATGAGTGATATACAAACGTTTTCTGAAAGTGAGGACGGCGTTTACAAAATGGTCGGAATGCTTGATCTTGGTACTGTGGCGGGATGGAAAGAACGAGGTGTGGACATTCTGGAGAAAGCGCAAGAGGGGGTACGCTTTGATCTCGCAAATGCAGAGGTCAAAGGATCCGCTGCTATCGTGTTGTTGATAGCCCTTAAGCGCGAAGGGGAGCGGATGGAAAAGCAGGTGGAATTTACAAATTGCTCAGAAGAATTACAGTCTATGGCCCGGGTCTGCGGCGTCCAGGATATTCTTTGGCATGGAGATACGCATGAATCCTGATGACATCGAAAAAATCATCAAAGACGGTCTTGGTGATTGCAAGGTTGAGATGCAGGCAGAAGGCAACAAGCTGATGCTGTTGATTGTCTCGCACGCATTCGAAGGATTAAATCGTGTTAAACGGCAACAGGTCGTATATGGGATCTTGAATGACCTGATTGCCTCGGGTGAAATTCATGCTGTCAGCATGAGGACCCTTACTCCAGGCGAAGCCAGCGATCATTCAGCGTAGCGAACATGAGTTGTCGCGCTCGATAGAATATAAGGCCAATACTTGATGGATAAATTATTGATAAAAGGCGGCGCAACGCTCAATGGTGAGTTGCGTGCGTCCGGCGCAAAAAATTCGGCTGTTAAAATGTTGGCGGCATCGTTGTTAGCAGACTCGCCTGTTACAATTAGCAATGTTCCGCACCTGAGAGATATAACCACCATGATAGAGTTGTTGGGGTCTCTTGGTGTTGAGGTGGTCGTCGATGAAAAGATGAATATTGAAATTCATGCAAATACCATCAAACGATTTACGGCACCTTATGAGCTTGTTCGTCAAATGCGTGCCTCCTTTCTCGTCTTGGGTCCTATGCTGGCGCATTATGGCCGAGCAGAAGTATCGTTGCCCGGAGGCTGTGCGATTGGTCCCAGGCCAGTAGATCAACATTTGCGAGGCCTGCAGGCGCTTGGGGCGCAAATCGATATGCAAGACGGGTATGTCAAAGCATCCGTCGACGGCAGGTTCAAGGGAGCGCATATATTCTTCGATATCAGTACGGTGGGTGGTACTGAGCACATTATGATGGCGGCTACTCTGGCCGAAGGCAGAACGGTGCTGGAAAATTGTGCCCGCGAGCCGGAGATTATCGATTTGGCCATTTGCTTGAACGAAATGGGGGCGAAGATTGAAGGTCAGGGGACTGATACGATCACCATTGACGGTGTGGAGTCACTGAGCGGTTGCCATCACCGTGTGATACCAGATCGCATCGAGGCAGGTACGTATCTTATCGCCGCGGCTGCAACCAGGGGGAAGATAAAAATACGTGATGTTAATCCGGAACACCTGGAAGCGGTCTTGCTAAAACTGCGGGAGACCGGGGCTGAAATTAATGTCGGTGAGCATTGGATTGAGCTGGACATGCATGGCGAGCGTCCCAAAGCAGTTAGTTTGGTGACTGCACCTTATCCCGCGTTTCCCACTGACCTGCAGGCACAGATTATCGCTTTGAACACCGTCGCCGAGGGTACTGCCACGATTAAGGAAACAATATTTGAAAATCGATTTATGCATGTTCATGAAATGAATCGTATGGGTGCCAGGATTCGGCTTGAAGGTAATAATACGATCGCTATTGTCGAGGGTGTTCCCAGGCTAAAGGGAGCACCGGTTATGGCCAATGATTTACGTGCTTCTGTAAGCCTTGTTATCGCTGGACTTGTTGCGGAAGGTGAAACCGTCATTGATCGTATTTATCACATCGACAGAGGTTATGAACAGGTGGAAGAAAAAATGCAGAGTTTGGGTGCCGATATCACCCGAGTGACATCGAGATGAACGATAGATTGACAATCGCGCTGACGAAAGGACGCGTACTTCCACAGACGTTGTCTTTGTTGGCGAAGATTGGTGTCGCGCCCAGGGACGATATCTTCTCTTCCCGAAAGCTTGTATTCGAAACTAATGACCCGAATATTGAGTTGATGATACTTCGTAGCATGGATGTGGCTACATACGTTGAGCATGGAATTGCCGATGTCGGCATGGCGGGCAAAGATGTATTGATTGAGCATGGCGAGACAGGTTATTACGAGCCGCTTGATCTCAAGATTGGTCGATGTCGCTTGATGGTGGCCGGGCTGAAGGATGAACCAGCTTTGCCCCCGCGAATGAAAATTGCTACCAAGTTTGTCAATGCTGCCAACAGATATTATGCAGAAAAGGGAGTACAAGTGGACATTATCAAGTTATATGGCGCCATGGAGCTCGCACCTGTCACAGGGCTGGCTCATCGTATCGTAGATATTGTGGAAACGGGTAATACCTTGAAGGCCAATGGTATGGTCCCTATGGAACTCATTACGGAAATCAGTACTCGGCTGATTATCAACAAAATATCGATGAAGATGAGACATGGGGCGATTATCGATCTGGTCAGTGCATTGGAAGAGGCCCTGGAGTCGTGATGACGATGAAGCAGCTATCGACGACTGACAGTAATTTCGAAGAAGAGATCACTCGACTGCTGGACGTACCTGAGGAAGGCAGTAAAGAAGTCAAAGAAGTCGTTGCCAACATAATCGAACAAATAAGAGCGCAGGGTGATAAAGCCGTATTGGAATTGACTAAAAAGTTCGATCGTATCGATGCGAATTCGGTAGAGGAACTGGAAATTTCAAAGGAAGAGATGAGGCAGGCATGTTCAAGGGTATCCGAACTGGTGCTCGAGGCATTGAAGTCCTCTATCGCGAGGATCAAGCGATATCACGAAGAGCAGAAGAAAGCGCTGGGCGGTGATAAAGACTGGCAATATGAGGATTCGTCGGGTAACAGGCTTGGCCAACAGATCAAGGCAATGGAACGTGTTGGTATCTATGTCCCCGGCGGCAAGGCTTCTTACCCTTCGTCTGTCATCATGACTGCCGTGCCTGCCAGGGTGGCGGGTGTCAGTGAGCTCACTTTGGTTGTGCCAGCCCCTGACAATGTAATTAGCGACGTACTGCTGGCGGCCGCATACTTATGTGATGTGGACCGACTTATAAAGATCGGTGGCGCGCAGGCAGTGGCCGCCCTGGCCTATGGCACTGAAACGATAGGGCGTGTCGACAAGATCGTTGGACCAGGGAATATTTACGTGGCGACTGCCAAGGAAATGGTGTTTGGCCATGTGGGCATCGATATGATTGCGGGTCCCTCCGAAGTTGTCATAGTTGCAGACAAAACGGCACAACCAGACTGGCTGGTGATGGACCTGTTTGCCCAGGCCGAGCATGACGAGATGGCGCAGGCAATATTGATTTCACCGGATCGTTCGTTGCTGGATGAAGTAGCGATTCGTGTGGATAAACGGCTGGAAGAAATGGCGCGATCGGATATCATTGAACAATCCATCTCTCGCCGTGGTGCGTTGATCCTCGTCAGGGACCTGACTGAAGCTGTCAGCCTGGTGAACCGGATGGCGCCTGAACACCTGGAGTTGGCGGTTGATAAGCCTGAAGAGCTTTTGGCTGATATCAGGCATGCCGGTGCCATATTCATGGGCCATCATACTGCGGAAGTGGCGGGCGACTATTCCGCAGGCCCAAGCCACGTCTTGCCGACCAATGGCAGCGCACGATTTTCATCACCTTTGGGGGTATATGACTTCCAGGTTCGTACGTCACTGGTTTGGTGTTCGCCCCAGGGTTCCATCGATCTGAGCAGAGCTGCTGCGATCCTTGCACGCGAGGAAGGACTCGAGGCTCACGCGCTATCGGCAGAATACAGGGTAGAGAATACCGGTTCCCAAAGTCCAGGCGGAAGGCGAAACAATTAACCCCAATGAGTGCCTCCGGACCGGTAAAGCAATATCAACTTGGTGTGGAAGCGGGAGATATTGTGTTCGACCCCGCACAGTTTCAGGCGGCTGAATATTTACAGGCGCTATATGATGAACTGACCGAATCGCCGCAAGCACCAGGTTTGCTGGCTCGACTGCTAAGGCGTCCTGAACGGCCGGCGGTCAAAGGCCTGTATTTCTGGGGCGGTGTGGGACGCGGCAAGACCTATCTCATGGATGTATTTTATGAGACGTTGCCTTTCGAGGAGAAAACCCGCTTGCACTTTCATCGTTTTATGCGGGGTGTCCATCATGAACTACAGGCGGTGCAAGGGGAATCCGACCCTCTTGAGCAGATAGCGGCAGATTTTGCCAACCGCAGCCGCGTGCTTTGTTTCGATGAATTCTTCGTCAGTGATATCACCGATGCCATGATTCTTGCAGGGCTGCTGGATGGGTTATTTTCGAGGGGTGTGGTGCTGGTGGCGACCTCCAATGTGGCGCCGGACAGACTGTATGAAAACGGCCTGCAGCGGCGCAAATTTCTGCCCGCCATCGAATTGCTCAAGACCCATACCCGTATCGTTAATCTTGATGGTGACATCGACTACAGGCTGAGAGCACTGGAATTAGCGGAAATTTACCACTACCCTCTGGATGAACAGGCAGATACGAGTCTGGCCAGAAGCTTCGAATCTCTGTCTCCGGACCGCGGCGAAGCTGACGTGACCCTGGAGATTGAAGGCAGACCCGTGAGCGCCCGGCTGTGCGGTGATGGGGTGGCCTGGTTCGATTTTCCCGAATTATGTGACGGTCCCAGGAGTCAGAACGATTATATTGAACTGGCGAGGATATTTCAGACCATTCTGATCAGTAACGTGCCAGTTTTCGATACCCGAAAGGAGGACCAGGCTCGCCGGTTTATCAGCCTGGTGGACGAATTTTACGATCACAATGTCAAACTGATTTTGTCTGCCGAGGCGCCGGTGACGGAGCTTTACCGCGGCAACAGGCTCAAATTCGAGTTCCAGCGCACCGAAAGTCGTTTGCAGGAAATGCAATCCCATGACTATCTGGCCCGGGAACACCGCCCATGACAGCAGAGAACCTCTGAACATTATGGGCAGCTTCTACTTGCCAAATAGCCTCTGCTTGGTTAACATTCGCGCTCCCGATTTCCCCAAAGTTGATCATGAAAACGTATAGCGCAAACAAAGAGACGGTGAAGCGCAACTGGTACATAGTTGATGCCACCGATAAGACCCTGGGCCGAATGGCAAGCGAGATCGCGCGGCGGTTGCGCGGCAAGCACAAGGCCGAATTTACCCCACACGTCGATACCGGTGACTACATCGTAGTGATTAATGCTGAGAAGATCAGTGTTACAGGCAAAAAGCGTACGGACAAAGTATATTACCACCATTCCGGATATCCGGGCGGTATCAAATCCCGGACTTTCGAAGACATGCTCGAAAAAGCACCGGAACGTGTGGTCGAGATGGCGGTCAAGGGCATGATGCCGAAAAACAAGCTGTCCAGGAGCATGCTGGGCAAGCTTAAGGTCTATGCAGGGGGCGAGCATCCGCACTCTGCACAGCAGCCCGAATCGCTGGAAATTTAGCCCAAGGATTTGTTTATGACCCAATATTACGGCACAGGAAGAAGAAAGTCGTCCAAGGCGAGGGTGTACATGATGCCGGGCGAGGGCAACATCCTTGTGAATGATCGTCCGCTGGACGAGTACTTTGGTCGCGAAACCGCGCGCATGGTTGTCCGTCAGCCATTGGAACTGACCGAGTCGGTGGACAAGTTCGACCTGAAAGTCACTGTTCGTGGTGGTGGTGGTTCAGGCCAGGCTGGCGCCATAAGGCACGGTATCACTCGAGCGCTGATGAGTTTTGATGAGACCTTACGGTCCTCGTTGCGTCAGGCAGGATATGTTACACGTGACGCTCGCGCCGTCGAACGAAAAAAAGTGGGTTTACGAAAGGCGCGAAAACGGCCGCAATTCTCCAAGCGCTGATCCGGGCCAATTACCGAATTCGATAGTCATCTTTGAGGTTCTGCCGGATGTATGCCGGTAAGCCCCATACCCTGACCGACTATGTTAGAATCATACGTTTGTTAAAAGGCCACTGTACCCGTCTGTGGCTTTATTTGCAGGGGAGAAACTGAGTGAGTGAAGACGGAATCAACAAGGGTCGGCGCAACTTCTTGTTAGGTGCCACCTCTGTTGTTGGGGCGGTTGGGGTTGTCGGCGCTGCGGTCCCATTTGTGGCGTCCTGGAATCCGAGTGCGAGAGCGCTGGCAGCAGGAGCGCCGATCAAAGTCGACGTTAGCAAGCTTAAGCCAGGTGAAATGCTTGGACCAATTCCGGCCTGGCGTGACAAGCCGATTTTTGTCGTTTACCGAACCCGGGATATGCTTGACACGCTGGATGAACGCACCGATCGGTTGGCGGATCCCGACTCTGAAGAAGACCAGCAGCCTCCCTACGCAAAAAACTCCGCGCGGTCCATAAAACCGGAAATATTGATACTCGTCGGCATTTGTACCCACCTTGGTTGTTCGCCGAAATTTCGACCCACCATCGAACCGAAGGAATTTGACGCCAATTGGCTGAGTGGCTTCTATTGCCCGTGCCACGGATCTGCGTTCGATATTGCGGGGCGGGTTTATTCGGGTGTGCCGGCACCGACAAATCTTGTCGTACCCCCGCATCATTACGAGAGCGACTCGGTCGTTGTTATTGGTGAAGAAGAGGGGACAGCATAATGGCAAATCAGTCGTTCAAGAACTTTATGGACTGGATTGACGCCAGGCTGCCGGTTACCGAGACGTTCGAGAAGCACATGTCGAAGTACTATGCGCCCAGAAATTTTAATTTCTGGTATTTTTTCGGCGTGCTGTCAATGTTGGTGCTCGTTAACCAGCTGATTACCGGTATCTGGTTGACCATGAGTTATCAACCTTCTGCCGAGCGTGCCTTCGCGTCGGTGGAATACATCATGCGAGACGTGGAATATGGCTGGTTGTTGAGGTATATGCATTCCACCGGTGCTTCCGCGTTTTTTGTGGTGGTGTACCTGCACATGTTCAGAGGTCTGATGTATGGCTCTTACCAGAAGCCCAGAGAACTTATCTGGATATTCGGCATGCTCATTTACGTCTGCCTGATGGCGGAAGGTTTTTTCGGTTATCTTTTGCCATGGGGTAACATGTCTTACTGGGGTGCGCAGGTCATTGTTTCACTTGCCGGTGCGATTCCGGTGGTGGGTGAGGATTTGGCCCTGTGGGTTCGCGGTGACTTCAACATGTCCGGTGTAACCCTGAATCGATTCTTTGCACTCCATGTTGTTGCCGTCCCTATCGTGTTGCTGGTGCTGGTTGTACTGCATATTTTGGCCCTCCATGAGGTGGGATCCAATAATCCCGATGGTGTGGAGATCAAGAATAATCTGGATGAAAACGGCAAGCCACGAGATGGAATTCCGTTCCATCCGTACTACAGCGTCCATGACACTTTGGGTGTAGGTATATTCCTGTTCGTGTTTTGTTTTGTCATGTTTTTCTTCCCGGATGGCGGTGGTTATCTGATCGAGCATCCGAATTACAAACCGGCAGATTCAATGTCCACTCCGGAGCTCATCGCACCTGTATGGTATTACACGCCTTTTTACTCCATGTTACGGGCCGCTACGTTCCCGTTATTCGGTATGGATGCCAAGTTCTGGGGCCTTGTGGTTATGGCGGGCGCCATTGCCATCTTGTTTGTCTTGCCATGGCTGGATAAATCGCCGGTCAAATCTATCCGGTATAAGGGGCTGGCCAGCAAGGTGTTTCTGGGATTATTCGTTATCTCGTTTTTTATATTGGGTTACCTGGGAACGGTTCATCCAACGCCGGGGCGCACCATGGTGGCGCAGGTGTGTACCCTTGTATATTTCGCCTATTTTGTCTTGATGCCCTGGTATACCAAAGTTGAAAAAACAAAACCGGTTCCGGAAAGGGTGACGGGCTGATGGTGAGAGTAATTATTGCTTTGATATTATCGCTGGGTGCGAGCCTTGGTCTGGCCGCTTCGTCGGGCTATCCTCTTTTGTCCATGGAACCGGATTTGACTGATAAAGCGTCCCTGCAACGCGGTATGCAAACTTATATGAATTACTGCATGGGTTGTCACTCGTTAAAGTATCAGCGTTACAAACGCACGGCGGAAGATCTCGGCATTCCCGAAAATCTTATGCTCGAACATCTAATGTTCGATCCGGATCTGCAGATAGGCGATTTGATGGAGAATTCCATGTCCGAGGAGGATGCCAGAAACTGGTTTGGTGTGGCGCCGCCTGATTTAACGCTGGTTGCGCAACTCAGAGGTGGTCCGGAATGGATTTATACCTATCTCAAAACATTCTATATGGATGATACCCGACCCTATGGCGTGAATAATCTGGTCTTCGAGAATGTGGCCATGCCCCATGTCTTGATCGATCTGCAGGGTGAGCAGCGCAAGGTCTGCAAAGAGATTCCTGCTATTGCGGAAAACGGCGGTACCATACGCGACCCGTTGACTGATGAAAAAATCATGGAAGAAAAGTGTGGCAAGGAGCTGATCGAGCGAGGCTATAGCCCACTGGAAAGAGTTGAAGGAACGGGAGAGTTAACGGCGGATAAATATGATCAGGTAGCCTATGACCTGGCCAATTTTCTCTATTACACGGGCGACCCGTCTCGTCAGGAACGAGAGCGACTGGGCATCTATGTCCTGTTGTTCCTCGCGATCTTTATTGTCTTTGCCTGGTTACTCAATCGAGAGTATTGGAAAGACGTACATTAGTATTACTAGCTGAGGTGAAATCAATGGGGGTAGTGGCGAAACACTCATCCATGATCTTTTACTCCGACGGCAATGATCACTATAGTCAGCGCGTACGCCTTGTACTTGCTGAAAAAGGCGTGGCAGTTGAGATTATCAATGTCGACCCTGCGAATATGCCCGAAGATCTTGCCGATCTGAACCCATATAACAGTTTGCCCACCCTGGTGGACCGCGATCTGGCGTTATACGAATCCATGGTCATCATGGAATACCTTGACGAACGTTTCCCTCATCCGCCTTTGTTACCTGTTTATCCTGTTGCAAGGGCACAGAGCCGATTGCTGGTGTATCGCATCCAGCGTGATTGGTGTGGGCATGTGGATACAATTGTGGCTGGT
The DNA here is from genome assembly GCA_040905125.1 of Pseudomonadales bacterium. GTDB lineage: Bacteria > Pseudomonadota > Gammaproteobacteria > Pseudomonadales > Azotimanducaceae > JBBDSF01. Next base: position 28,395 of record JBBDSF010000130.1, read on the forward strand.
CGCTCGAAGGACACAGTAATCGACCGTAGTCGTAAAGAGCTGAGAGAGAGCCTGATTGCGGTGGCGCCCGTGTTCAATGAAAAAGGCTATTTTATGAATGACGAGTTCACACTGGTGGATTGCTGTGTCGCGCCAATATTGTGGAGACTTCCACAGCTTGGAATTGAGCTGCCACCAAAACAGGGCAAACCCATCTTCGATTATATGGACAGGATCTTTAATCGTGATTCGTTTCAGGCCAGCTTGTCGGAAGCCGAACTTGATATTCGGGATTAAACGAGCTACGAGTTGCGAGTCAAATTGCGGGATGACAATATTTCAGGCGTGAGTGAAATTCTTCTTTGCGACCGGGTTGTTCGTGCGTACGTGGCGGAATCGTTAGCCGATGCGGGAAGGTATCAATCATGGACATGACGTCGTCGGTACCCTATTTGCTGCGGGCAATCAACGAGTGGATTCTGGATAACGATTGTACCCCCTATTTGATCCTGGATGTGAACGTCGATGGTACTGCTGTGCCCATGGAATACGTCAAGGACGGGCAAATTGTGCTCAATATAAGTCCGGCGGCGGTGCGTGATCTGGAAATTACCGATGAATTAGTGGCCTTCAATGGCCGCTTTGGCGGTGTGCCTCATGAGATTTACGCACCGGTAAAGGCCGTGTTGGGAATTGTTGCAAAGGAGAATGGAGAGGGTATGTGGTTTCCCAGGGACTCCACCGATCCCGAGCCCCCGTCTCCCGATGACTCCTCGCCGAAAAAAGGCCCCCCAAATCTCAAAGTGATCAAGTGACGAGTTGTTTCGCGTCTGCGAAACAACACGTAATCCCCGAATCCCGCGAAGCGGGATATCCGGGATCCAAAAGCCCAACAACCAAATTATTCCGGAATCCCGCTCCGCGGGATATCCGGGATCCAAAAGCCCAACAACCAAATCATCCCCGGATCTTCGTCCGGGGCAGGCTCCGGAATCCCGCTTCGCGGGATATCCGGGATCCAAAAGCCCAACAACCATTAGATCCCGGACAATCTCCCGGCCTTAGGCCGCGAGATTTCCGGGAAGACGGAGGGCGACTCAGTCTATATATTCGAACACCTTGACGATCTTCTGTACCCCGTAGACGTCTTGTACGACGTTAACTGCCGAATCAGCCTCGTTGCGAGTCAGCAGACCCATCAGATAGACAACGCCATTTTCGACGACGACCTTGATTCTGCTGGCTCGGGCCTCGTCCGAAAAACCCAGTGCCGATTTGACCTTGGTTTTAAGCCAATTGTCATTGGTGCGAGCGATCAGAGATGTTGGGCCGGCAACTTGTAGTTCATTGTGAATGGTTTTGATGTGACGGATGCCTTCGATGCTTTCGACCGCCATTTTTTTCAGCTTTTCTGAAGGAACCTGACCTGTCAGTAGAACAGTACCATTGAAGCTCGTCACGTCCACGTGTGCTTCATCGAGTTGAGGGTTGGCATCTCTAATATTCTTGATGGCGTATGATTCCACCCTTTGATCATTCAGGCGCGTGCCAAAGGTTCGTTTGCTGTAATCTTCGTCCTCTCCCATGAAAAGCGAACATCCCTGGAGCAATAGAGATGAAACGAGCAATGGGATGATCAACTTCATGGTTAGTTCTCCGATAACGCTTTTATTAATCGAGTGTAAATGCATTTTGAATCCAGTCGAGAGAATTATCTACCGACACGACATCGAAACGGCAATCTGTTTGCCCGAATTCCGGATGTACAAGCAGATAATATTCTGCTGTCTTTATAATCTTGCGAATCTTGGTTCTGGTTATAGATTCTGCGCCTGAACCTCTGCTCGGGTCATTTCTGTAACGGACTTCGATAAATACGAGTGTGTCCGCATGCCACATGATGAGATCGATCTCTCCCATCTTGCACGCAAAATTTGTCTCCACCAGTGTCAGCCCCTGGTGGGTCAAGTGCTTGAGTGCTGCCACTTCTGCCTGCTGACCCGTCGCTCGCTTATCCATCAATCATACGCTGCGCTGCCAAGAACTGTAGGAACTGAAATTAGTTTGCCATCCTTGAATCGTGCCCACATCAACTGTCGTGTAACAATATTGCCCGTATCCAGGCGTAGTACTCCGGTCGCGCCAAAAACTCGTTGGTCAGGGACCTTCTTGAGTTGTTGTAACCTCGGGTAAATTCGATAGGCATCGACGCCGAGTGCGTAAAAGGGTGCCAGCTCTGTACTGGCTTTTTCCCAGACTGATTGGATGGATCTCTGCAGTTCGCCTGTATCTGTTAACCGCCATGGAATGTCGCAAAACCGGATGCCGTTCAAATCGATAGTTTCAATCTTTGTATGGCTACCCTGATAGACATGGGAAGTGGAGTAGACCGGGAGATCATCTGCATAATAGAAGGCGAGCGTCGGATTGATACCACGGGCCTGGTGCTGACTGCCCAGAAGGAAAATGAAATCGATATCCTCTCGTCGTCGTGGTGTGAATTCAAATTGTTGTCCGCTGATTCGTCGAAGTTCCGTCGCACGTTGCTCGCTTTTGTCGACATTGAGCAGGGATTTGACCATCTCTGAATAGTCTTTCTGCTCGGCAAAGTCTGTGCTCGCCACCACGGTTCCACCCAATGTCTTCCAGTGTTCTTTAAAGGTGTGAAAGTTACGTTCTCCCCACTGGTCCGCCGGATATATGGCGAGTGCTTTTCGGTGCCCTTCTTCATAAGCGCGTTCGGCAACCTGGATCATTTCGTCCTCTGGTGCCAGGCCGAATTGGTACAGGTTCGGATTGATGGTGCCATCGGTACGGTTTAACGCCAAAACAGGGATGTTCAAATCCTCGATTTTGGCAATCTGCGTGACTCTTTCGCGCGAAAGCGGGCCGATGATGAGCTCCGCACCGTCCTCACGGGCCCGCCGGATCAAACTGGCGATATTCAATTCGGGCGCCGTGTCGTAAACACGAATCCTGGGCGTTCCGTCAAGTTCATAGTGTGCGCCGAGAATGCCATCTCTGATAGCTTGACCGTAGGGCCTCAAATCTCCTTGCAATGGTAATAGCAAAGCAATCGAATCGGGTTGCTCATTAACGACGCTGGGCAGCATGTCGAGTCCGGCAGGGAGATCACTTGCGGCTGGATGCTGTGACCATAGTTGCTGCCAGCGCTGGAGTTCTTTCAATTGCTTTAATGGATTATCCTGGTGGCGTTTGGTCATCGCGGCCAGGGACAGCCATCCCCTCAGGTCACTGCTGACAGCGTCCGTGGCCTGATTTGCCAGACTGTCTACAGGTACTTTAAGCAGGGTCGAGAAAATCAAATCATGATTTTGCGTCCTTTCTTGTTCGGGCAGCAGGTTACTGTAAAAAATCCTTTCTCTCGCACTTGCGACATAACTTCTGGCGTTAAAATAGGCTTGTGCCCGAATCTTTCCGAGTTCCAGTTCAGTTTCTTTATCGAGACTGACTGATCTCAGTTTTTCGTCCTGTGTCCACTTAATGGCTTGACGGGGTTCGTCATTCAATAGTGCCAGCTTTGCGCGAGCAATCAGGTATCGTCGACTTAATGCTGTTGTTGGCAGGGGTCTTTGAATCAGCTCGAGGATCAGTTTGGCTTGCTGAATGTCCTGGTTTTCCACCGCAAGCTCGGCCGCCCTGACTCTGAATATATATGCGTTTTCCGGCGAGGCCCGTTCTGCCTTGACCAATAGTTCCTGGATATCCTCGGGTTGAGCCTGTTGCCCTCGATCAGGTAAAACGACCGCCTCGTCTTTGTCCTTGCGGTCCGGTTGGGAGACGCATCCGGCGGTTAGGGCAATCAGGGCGATAATGACTGGGAAGGAACGATTCATAGAGTGAAAGAAACCATTAGAATGATCATTGTGACAAACAAAAGTATCATATTATCCCATAACCGCTTCCCGCTGATGAAGATAATAAACACAATACCTGATGGACCGTTGATATGAGCAAGCTATACGTCGTGGCGACACCCATCGGCAATTTGAGCGATATTACGTTGCGGGCTATCGACGTACTAAAGGAAGTGGATCTCGTGGCGGCGGAAGATACACGTCACAGCGGAGCACTGCTTGCTCATCTGGGGATCGATACGCCCATGCAGTCCTACCATGACCGGAATGAAGACACCTCCGCCGAGCAAATTGTTGACAAAATTCGGGCCGGAATCTCGGTAGCTTTGATATCGGATGCAGGTACACCCTTGATTTCGGACCCGGGTTACAGGCTGGTGTGTCGCGCCCTGGAAGAAGGTATTGCAGTGGTCCCGATACCTGGCGTGAGTGCTGTCATTGCGGCCCTCAGCGTTTCGGGCTTGCCAACCAACCGGTTTGCCTTCGAGGGGTTCCTTCCCGCCCGCCAGGCCGCCAGGAGAGAGCTGCTCAGGAAATTACGGTTTGAGGCTCGTACCCTGGTCTTCTTCGAGGCACCCCACCGCGTTGTATCGGTCATTCAGGATATGGCCATGATTCTTGGCGGGGACCGCAGGGTGAGCCTGGGCCGGGAATTGACCAAAAAATTCGAACAGGTGTGGAATGGAACGCTGGACGCAGCATCGGACAGCCTGGATAGCGACGTGATCCCAGCCAGGGGAGAGTTCGTCATTGTCGTTGAACCTGCATCCGAGCTGAGTGAGGATTTCGATCCCAGGATGTTAATGGAAATCCTGTTGGCTGAATTTCCTCCCCGAAAAGCGGCGGATGTTGCCAGTCAAATAACCGGCAGAAGCAAGAAGTCGTTGTACGATGTTGCGTTAACGCTGAAAAAGAAATCTTGAGGGATGTCCGGTAGCGGGTTAGTCTTGAGATGGGAGTTGGCTGGACAATCGCTTCGATACCTTCGGGTGTCAAGAGGAAAGTCCGGGCTCCACAGGGCAAGGTGCCAGGTAACGCCTGGGGGGCGTGA
>JBBDSF010000131.1:0-7826 GCA_040905125.1 Pseudomonadales bacterium
CACCGGATCGAGGCCGGCGCCGACATCTTTCTTATGCCGTCCTTGTACGAGCCTTGCGGGCTCAATCAGATGTACAGTATGAGATATGGGACGATTCCCGTGGTGCGCAGGACCGGCGGACTCAAGGACACGGTGAATTGCGTAGAGCAGACGCAAGGCGACGACATACCAACGGGATTTTGTTTCGATGCACCAACGGCTGCTGCACTAACGGATACGGTCGCGCGCGCCATCAAGATGTATTCCCATGAACCGGAACGATGGCAACAAATGATGAAAGTGGCCATGGATCGCGACTTCGGCTGGAAACGAAGTGCAGCCACCTATCTTTGCCTCTACGAGCAAACCATACTGGAATCAGCTGCCGCAAACTAACGCCACATTAATGTGGCGCAACAGATCGGCTGCATGAAAGAAGCCGCCGTCTGCCCGTTCTACCATATGAATTCGCTCGCCCGTCAGCACATCGCGCCAGGCAATGGATTCTTCCACCGAGGGCGCCTCGATCCACGTGTGCTCCCAGCCAGGATTTGCCTCAAGCCGTGCGAACCAGCGACAGGCGACGACAACCACCCGGCATGCACCAAGCCTGCGTTCAAAGGCACAAACATGGTCGGCGTTCGGTCCCTCGACATTGAGCGGCACGTAGTCACCGCTGATGAAAAGCTGCGGCTCCCGCTTTCGCAAAGCGAGGGTCTGCAGGATCAGGTACAGTTTGATGTGGCCATCCTCGATCCGGTCCATCAGTTCCCGAACCAGCTCGACAAGATCTTCACCGGCCTCGATTCGTGCGGCGAGGGTTTCGAGCACCTCCTGTCGCACCTGAAAATCAACCGGCTTACGGTTGTCGGGATCGACCAGATGGAATGCCCACAGCTCGGTCCCCTGATAGATATCGGGGACGCCAGGCACTGTCAGCTTCAAAAGGGTCTGGGAAAGACTATTCAACAGGCCGAAATGCGCGATTCGTTGCTGAAACGAAATAAAGTCGGCAAGAAACGCGTTGCGCGAACTGTCGCTCAGCAATGCCTGCACGAATTCTCGTACCGCCGCCTCATATTCCTCGTTGGGATTAATCCATGAGGTACGCAGCTTTGCTTCCCTGACCGCCTTCAGCATGTAGGCTTCGATGCGATCGCGAAACTCAATGAGTTCTTCGCCAACCGGTTGGGCAAGGGGCCAGACTCCCAAAAGGGTCTGATAGAGAAGATATTCGTCATTACGCGACGGTGCCATCTCGTTGGAAACCAATTTCTTCTTGCGGCGATTCATGCGGCTCCAGCGGGCAACACGCCGGCGCCATTCATCCGGCAGTTCGGATATGACGTTGATTCGCGCCCGTACATCCTCGCTGCGCTTGCTATCATGGGTTGACGTGGACACCATGGCGCGGGGCCAGAGCGCCTGGCGCTGCCGGTTGACGTGGTGAAAAGCACTGAGCGGCACACCAAAGGTGGCCGGGGCCCCTCCCACCTCGTTCAATGAAATCAACCGATTGTAGACGTAGGCGGTCGTGTCCTCGAGCCCCTTTGCCATGACCGGCGCCGTATACTGCTGAAACCGGCGGATGAATCCCTCGATCCGGTGCCTCGAAAGGGCGCCATGGTCAGCATTCACGAGCAGCTCGTGAATGAACTCGAACATGAGCGCATCGTTCGCCGGGCTCCGTTTCCGGGCACCTGACACCGCCCAGCGAACGTAATTCCGATCTTCATCCGTTACCTTCCCGGCAACAATGTAAGTGCGGTATACGGGATAACAGGCGGCCACCTCGCCAAGAGCATACCGCAATCCCTGATGGGTGAAGTCGCGGGTATGACGATCCGCCTGCGCAATCTGCATCACCAGGTTCGCCAGCATCGTCAGCTCGCTGGACAGCACGGTCCGAATGATCAACTTTTTGCGTTCGTAAAGCAGCTCGTCGAAGTCGACGGCCTGTCCCGTGAATCGATGATAAAGCTGCGTGAGCCGTCCCTCGGAAGCCATATCGACAAAGAGCCCGTTGATCACGCGTCCGGCGTCGTAGCCGGTGGTGCCGTCGACGGGCCAATCTTCCGGCAGGCGCTCATACTCCATAAGAATCTTTTCAACCAGCAGATAGACAGCGCCACTGTCCTGACGGTCCCCATCCGCCAGCTTGTGCAGGTCCGACAAATACTTGAGGGGATACGACAAGCCGTCGGGATGGTCTACGCGCAGCCCGTCTATTTGCCCGTCGTTCATGAGCCGTTTGACCAGCCGGTGGGTGGAGGCGAAAACCTCATCGTCGTCGACCCGGATTGCCGCCAGATCGTTGATGTCGAAAAAACGCCGGTAATTGATCTCGTCGGCGGCGACTTTCCAATACGAGAGTCGCCATGCCTGCGCCTCGAGAAGGTCGTGCAGAGGATCGAAGCTTGCTGGCTCACCGGGTAAACCGTTCAGACGTGAAATGTTTTCTTCGATCAGGGTGTGGACCGGCGGGTAATCCCGGCAAAGTTCCGCCAGGCGCCCCTTGCACGCCGACGCCCCCCGGCGCCGCTGCTCGCGTTTCTTCCCCGAGAATTCCGTACGCCGGGGCAGGTGTCGAAAGTCGTCGATCAATGTCCTGAAGGCGGAAACGTGATCGCCGGCATTTGTGTCCAGCAAGCCAGCAGCGAACGCCAGCACTCGTGGATACGTGCGCGGGTCGATCGGGAACAGATGTTCGAAGTAGCGCACGGCGAAGCTGCCCTGATCGACATCGAATACCAGTTGCAAATCGCCGTTCTCCAGCACGACGCCGTAATGATCGCCCAGAAAGGGAAGCAATACCTTGCCCCTCAGGAAACGATTGGCCGGCCGCCAGTCGATCTCGAACCAGCGGGCGAATACGGACGCCTCGCCGTGTTCCAATACATCCAGCCACATTTCATTGTCGTCTCCCCCGACACCCATGTGATTGGGCACGATATCCAGCAACAATCCCATATTCCTGCCTCGAAGTTCCGACACCCACGCCGCGAAGCTGTCTTCATTGCCAATCTCGGGGTTCAGGACATTATGGTCGACAATGTCGTAACCGTGAGGACTGCCCGCGCGCGATTTGAAAAATGGTGAGGCGTAAACGTGGCTGATGCCGAGCCGATGCAGATAGGCCGTGAACCTGCTCGCATCGACAAAAGTAAAGTCGCGATTGAACTGCAAACGATAGGTCGCGTCAGGTGTTCGATGCGGCCTCATACCAATGCGGTCTCCTCATTGAGATACCAGAACACCGACCAGGGTGGCAGACTCGCCTCACCGTGCTGCGGGCAAGGATGGGTCCCATAGAGAAGTCTGCCCGTAACGGGATGCTCGACCCCGGTGCACGGCACCGAGCACAGATTCGCCAACAACACGAGTCGGGTACCATTGCCGAACTGCCAACCCGCAGTCAATGCGCTGCCGGCAAGTCGGTTCAACCCGGTGTGTTGCGCCGGACCGTGACCCAGCAAGGGCAACAACTCACTGTGGCGAAGCCTCAACAGGGTCCGATGCAAGGCAAGCCACTCCTGGTGAACCGGCGCCTCCATGACATGCCAATCGAGACGGCTCGCCTCGAATGTGGTGTCGGCAGTCGGATCAGGGATACTGTTTCGACGCGCAGGATCCGCGAACTGCGGGAAGCGCGAAAACTCCTCGCGCCGGCCACGTGCGACTTCTTCCTTCAGACTTTCCTCGAAATCGCAGAAAAACAGATACGGGCGGGTCGTTCCCCACTCCTGGCCCATAAACAACAAGGGCGGTGAAGGTGCGAGCAGTAGCAATGCGGTGGCGGCGCGCACCGCCTCGGTCGCGGCAAGCACGCCGATACGTTCACCGAAAGCCCTGTTGCCAATCTGATCATGGTTCTGCAGGAAGGCTATAAACGCATCCGGCGGCAAATCGCTGCTTGGTTCGCCGCGCCGGGCGTTTTGCCGCCAGGGCGAGGGTTCTCCCTGCCAGGCGAAGCCCTCGGCAAGACATCGCCCAAGGTGCATCGAGGGGTCGTCGGCGAAGTCGATGTAGTAGCCCTGGTCTTCACCCGTCAATAACACATGAAGGGCGTGATGAACATCGTCATTCCACTGGGCCTCGTACCACGCGACGTTGCGTTCTTTCCGGCGCAGATAATGCGCCCCGTTGTCTTCGTTCTCGAGCAGAAGATGAACGTGCCGTTCGGGACCGATTTCCCGACGCACGGTTTCGGCCAACTCCACGAGAATGTCGGGTTCGGAATCGTCCATGATCGCGTGCACCGCATCCAGGCGTAATCCATCGAGATGGTACTCGATGAGCCAGTAGAGCGCATTGTGGATAAAGAACCGGCGAACCTCCTCGCAATCCTCGCCGTCGAAGTTGATCGCCGCTCCCCAGGGTGTGTGATGGTGCTGACTGAAGAACTGTGGTGCGTATAGGTGCAGGTAGTTGCCTTCCGGCCCGAAGTGGTTGTACACGACATCGACAAATACCATCAGCCCGCGCGCATGTGCCGCGTCTATCAGCGACTTCAGCGCCTCCGGTCGACCGTACCGACTGTCTGGCGCAAACAGAAATGCGCCATCATAGCCCCAGTTGTACCTGCCCGGGAAATCGGCGACGGGCATCAGTTCCAAAACGGTCACCCCCAGATCGACGAGATAATCGAGCTTTTCCGCGACCGCGGCAAAATCCCCCGCCTCGGTAAAGGTGCCGACATGCAATTCGTAGATCACGCTATCGGTCCACGGTCGACCTCGCCAATGCCCGTCTTCCCAGACATAAGCGCGGGGGTCGATGACCTCACTTGGACCATGAACGTCTTCGGGCTGGAATCGCGATGCCGGATCGGGGACGATCGTTCTCTCATCGATGCGGAAAGCATAACGGCTTCCTGGTGGCGCTGCCTTCGTGACCAGTTCGAACCATCCCGTCTCGTTCGCCGCCATCGACAAGCTGCCTCCGTCGAGACAAAGATCCACCTGATCCGCCGCCGGCGCCCAAAGTCCGAATCGCACCCGGCCGTCTTCCTGCAGTTGAGCGCCGAAAGGCATGCTGTGCTCACGGCGTGTCACCGCCTTCACTCCTGACCGAGTTCTATTCGATCCTCGACCCCGTGAAGGAGTGCAACCATGAGGGTGAGGTACTCACGAACGTGGCGGGTAATCAGGAAATGGTCGCGAACAAACGTCTGCGCCTTGCTTCCCATCGCCGCCATCACATCCGGCTGGTGCAGCAGATAACGAATGCGAAGCGCTGCGCCCTCGGGGGTGTTTACCAGAAATCCCGTATGATGATTGATGACCTGCAATCGAATGCCGCCTGTATCCCCGCCAATGACGGGCTTTCCCTTCCACAAGGCTTCGGTCACCGTCAATCCGAATCCTTCACGTATGGACTTCTGCAACACAATATTCGCCGCGCGCTGAAGGGCATTCACTTCCAGGTCGGCATTGGAGGGCAACGGCAGCACATGGATATCCGGATCATCATGAGCCGCCTTTCGCACCTCGTCCAGTACGACCGCGCTTTCCGGATCGTCCGTCGCGCTCCCACCCGCAAGAACGAGTTGCAGGGCTGGCAGGTAATGCCTGGCCAACTGGTAAGCTTCTATGACCCCAACAGGATCCTTGAAGCGGTCGAACCGCGATATCTGGACAATCAGCGGCCTTTCCTGATCGATTTCATGACTTTCACAAATCTCTCGCACGACGTTCTCGTCGAGTTCGATGTTCTTCTCACTGAGCGGGTCGATACTCGGCGGAATCAGATATTGAGGATGTGGCAATTCCTGAGAGAACGCCGCAAGCGAAAAGATACTGGCATCATAAGGGACAACAAATTGCTGCAGGTATCTCCAGACAGGCCGGTATGGGCGACTCGCGTCGATATGACACCGCCACACCCACTTTCCCCTGCGCTCGGGACAATAGCTCAGCAGAGGTGCCGGTTGCGGATCATGAATAAAAACGAAGTCCGCATCGCAGAGTTTCGAACGTAAAGTCTCCGCGCACCGAAGGTTTGTCTTCTCATAAGTGGACATCTGGCTCTCGGTGAGCGGCACATGGGTTCCCTGCAGAGCATTGTGAATGTTCTTGGTACATTCGAAAAAGTCGTTCTCGCCGGTGATCACTTCCCAATCCGCATCGATATCCAACTCGCGCATCAGGGGTACCAGCTTGGCAAGAATCTCGGCAACACCACCACCCGTCCTGGTGGAATTGACATGCACCACTTTGGCTCCTCGAAGTCGCGAAGCGAGTTGATGCAAGTGAGCAATGACATCAGATCCAACGACATCGGCATACCGTTCTAACAAGGTCATTACGCCGCCTCCGGGAAGAAATTTTCAAAGACCCTGGAAAGCTCGCCGCGCAACTCAGTCAAGCTGGTGAACCAGGGATCTACATTGGCGAGTTCTCCCAGTAACGGAGCAAGTCCCGCCCCACAATCGCCCAACCATTCGCTAAAGTCGTCTTTTCGATTCGCAGTCCGCCTGCGCGCATCAATAAAATGATAAAAAATACTGCTCGTGGAAAGCCCGCTTATCGCCATTGCAAGATCGACAGGTTTCTCGAAGCTTCTTTTCGTATCGAATACCACAATTTGCGAACAAATGAACTCGAACTGATGAGAAGCCCCGGTCCAGTGGAGATATTCGGCCTCGTCGAGCCGCGTCTCGATGAGCTCGATCATTTCATGACGCAGCGCCTCCGTGTCCGTGACAACGGTAGGATCGAGAGCCGCCAGCCGTTCGGCCAGGATGGCGTCGTGAATGCCGTGCCGCACCCATGATGCGAAGTCGTTGTTATATTCACGTTCCTCGAAACGAGGTTCCAGAAGACCACCCCAAAAATGATGGTAGATGCTCGCGGGCGGGATCGTTTTCAGTTCACTGCGCATGCCCGGAAGATTCCGCGCTTTCTTCCCGGTCGCCATTGCCACCAGTGCACAATCCTTTATCGCAAACGAAATATTACGACCGTTTTGTTCCATCTTGTTGGCTATGCCCATCTGCCAGTTCCCCGCGTCAGCGTGCGATATCGAATCTTAGCACCGGCCGCCATGGCAAAGCTTGACATTCGTCATATCCATCACAGGTCGATTGACCCAAACTTTATTCTGCTAATGTGCATTTGTTATTCATGAGGGAGACTTTAGATGGCCAAAGCTGCCACGGTAACCGATCAACCGGCCGGCAACCCCCTTACTGATCACGAATTGACGCTGATGCACGCCTACTGGCGCGCGGCCAACTATCTCTCCGTGGGACAGATCTACCTGTATGACAATCCGCTGTTAAAGAAACCGCTCGAACCGGCTCATATCAAACCAAGATTGCTGGGTCACTGGGGCACAACGCCGGGCCTGAACTTCATTTACGTGCACCTCAACCGAATCATCAAACGCTACGACCTTGACATGATCTACATCGCGGGCCCCGGTCACGGTGGTCCCGCCCTCGTCGCCAACACATGGCTCGAGGGCACATACAGTGAAGTCTATCCTTCCATCGAGCAATCCGAAGAAGGAATGAGACGCCTTTTCAGACAGTTTTCCTTTCCCGGCGGGATCCCAAGTCATGTTGCCCCGGAAACTCCGGGATCCATTCATGAAGGCGGGGAACTCGGCTATTCCCTTGCCCACGCCTACGGGGCGATCTTCGACAACCCGGACCTGATTGCCGCCTGTGTCATCGGCGATGGTGAGGCTGAAACCGGCCCGCTATCGGCCGCATGGCATTCGAACAAATTCCTGAATCCGTCCGGAGACGGCGCAGTCCTGCCGATATTGCATCTCAATGGCTACAAGATCGCCAATCCAACCATACTGGCCCGCATCGACAGGGATGAGCTGTTGAACCTCAT
>JBBDSF010000131.1:7926-10865 GCA_040905125.1 Pseudomonadales bacterium
TCGCCAATCCAACCATACTGGCCCGCATCGACAGGGATGAGCTGTTGAACCTCATCAAAGGTTATGGCTACACGCCCCACGTTGTAGAAGGCAAGGATCCGGGACCGACGCATCAGGCAATGGCCGCCGCACTGGATCAGTGCGTCACGGAGATCAAACGCATTCAGCAGGCGGCACGGTCAACTAACAATAGCGACATGGTGCGACCAAGCTGGCCCATGATTGTCCTCATTACACCGAAGGGCTGGACAGGTCCGGCATCCGTCGACGGTCTGAAGACCGAGGACTATTGGCGTTCACATCAGGTACCTTTCTCCAACGTAAGAGACAGCCCCGAACACCTTGAATTGCTCGAATCCTGGATGAAAAGCTACGAACCGACCAGTCTGTTCGATGACGCCGGTAAGTTGCGGGGAGAAATCGGCGCTCTGGCGCCCCAGGGCGCAAGGCGCATGGGTGCGAACCCCCATGCTAACGGTGGCCTTTTGCTGAAGGATCTCGAACTGCCGGATTACCGGGACTATGCCATCGCGGTCGGCTCGCCCGGGGCGACAACCGGTGAGGCCACCCGGGTCCTCGGTCAAATGCTGCGAGACATCATCGTGCTCAATCGGGACCGCCGAAATTTTCGCCTGATCGGGCCCGACGAAACGACGTCCAACCGACTGGACGCCGTCTTCGAAGCGACCGACCGCGTCTGGTGCACAACACGGCTTGCAGAGGACGATCACTTGGCGCCGGACGGCCGTGTGATGGAGGTATTGAGCGAACACACCTGCCAGGGTTGGTTGGAAGGCTATCTGCTAACGGGCAGGCACGGGTTATTCGCTTGCTACGAAGCGTTCATCCACATCGTCGACTCGATGTTCAATCAGCATGCCAAGTGGCTCAAGGTCAGTCAGGAAATTCCCTGGCGTCGCCCGCTCGCATCGCTGAATTACCTGCTGACATCACATGTGTGGCGCCAGGATCACAACGGGTTTTCCCATCAGGACCCGGGCTTTATCGACCATGTCGTCAACAAAAACGCCGACGTCATTCGCGTGTACCTGCCACCCGATGCTAATTGTCTGCTGTGGGTGACCGACAAGTGCCTGCGGTCGCGGAACATGATCAACGTCATCGTTGCCGGCAAGCAATTGGCGCCCCAGTGGCTCGATATGAACTCTGCCGCAAAGCATTGCCAGAACGGCGCCGGTATCTGGGAATGGGCCAGTAACGACCGCGGCAGCGAACCCGATGTCGTTATGGCCTGCGCCGGCGACGTGCCCACCCTGGAGACGCTGGCAGCCGTGTCCCTGTTGCGTGAATATGCGCCCGGTCTACGTATCCGCGTAGTCAATGTCGTCGACCTGATGGCACTGCAACCTCGCGAAGAACATCCCCACGGCTTGTCCGAACGCGACTTCGACGCGATATTTACCCGGGACAAACCCATTGTTTTTGCTTACCACGGTTATCCCTGGCTGCTGCATCGCCTCACGTATCGACGCAACAACCACAAGAACCTGCACGTACGCGGATACAAGGAGGAGGGCACAACCACGACGCCCTTCGACATGACGGTAAGGAACGACCTGGATCGATTTCATCTGGTAGCAGACGTCGTGGATAGGCTGCCCGAGCTCGGCGCAGATGGCGCCTACATCAAGCAGGCCATGCGCGACAAGCTGGTCGATCATTCCGCGTACATTACCGAACACGGGGAAGACTTGCCGGAGATTCTGAACTGGCAATGGCAGGCGGGATCGTGATCGGCACTCACGTACTGACCGTCAACACAGGCAGCTCCTCGGTCAAGCTCGGCTTGTATTGTGTACCTGACAGCGGCGAACCGCCACGAATCGGCGCATCCAGTTTATCCATAACCACGTTGGTGCCGGCACTCTCCCTGCAGAGGTTTTTGGCCGAACACGGTGTCGAACCCTCTGACGTCATCGCCGTGTCACACCGGATCGTTCACGGTGGCAATGTCGTCACTAGAGCCGTCTGCCTCGACGAACCCCTGGAAGCACGGCTGGACCGCCTTACATCGCTGGCTCCGCTGCATAATCCTGTTGCCTTTGAGTGGTTACGCTGTTGCAGACGTTTTTTTGGCACCGACTGCCGGCAGATCCTGGTACCCGATACGGGTTTTTTCCACGACCTGCCCGAAGTCGCCAGGGACTATGCGTTGCCCGCCGCCTTGACCCGGCGCTACCCGTTGCGCCGCTACGGCTTTCATGGTCTCGCGCATCAGGCAATGTGGCTGGACTGGCGTTCCAGCGGGGAGCGCCGGCGGCCATCAAGACTGATTTCCATCCAGCTCGGGGGGGGATGTTCCATCGCGGCAATTCTGGACGGCAAGCCGCTCGATACGTCGATGGGGTTCACGCCCCTGGAAGGGCTGGTTATGGCAACCCGCAGCGGCGACCTCGATCCCGGCCTCGTGACCTGGCTGCAACGCGAAGAAAACCTCGACAGCAAGGGCATGGAGCGCCTGCTCAACGAGTGGTCGGGGTTGTACGGCGTTTCAGGGATCAGCGGCGACATGCAGACATTGTTGAAAAATGACAGCAAAGACGCGCGGCGAGCAGTTGACCTTTATGTCTATCGGGTTCGCAAGTACATTGGCGCCTATGTTGCCATTCTGGGCGGCGTGGACGGCATCATGTTCGGCGGCGGCGTCGGCGAAAACGCCCCTGAAATCCGTGCCGGGATTCTCACCAACATGGACTGTTTCGGAGTCGAACTGGACTCCGATCTAAACAAACGACTGATCGGGGAAAGTGGCGCGATCAATAACACCCACAGCCGGGTCGAGGTCCGCGTCACGCGGGTCGACGAAGGCGCCCTGCTTGCCCGGGAGGCGATCCACGAGTGTCACCTTCAGGGTTTTGTAACCATCCGAAAAGACGGCACTGACAGGCCTTATTGAAGCCTGCCGGACCATCAACGAA
>JBBDSF010000131.1:10965-17468 GCA_040905125.1 Pseudomonadales bacterium
ATCCGAAAAGACGGCACTGACAGGCCTTATTGAAGCCTGCCGGACCATCAACGAATATAGATCTCGGTGACGTAACGCCGCATCATTCGATGAGAATTGAAAAACGAAGCGTTCTTCGCGATGGCTCCTTTCATCACGCCAACCCAGCCCGCACGTTCGCCGTAATAGAGCGGTAGTACAACCCGCTGGAGCTTATCGTACAGGTCAGACGCGTCGGCATCCGGATCTGCCCGCTGACCGTCGTCGCCCACGGCCCAACCGGTGATGCCCTCTATACATCCCTCGATCCACCACCCGTCCAGAATGCTCAGATTGGGCACGCCATTGAATGCGGCCTTCATCCCGCTTGTGCCTGATGCTTCCAATGGCGGCAGGGGCGTATTCAACCAGACATCCACACCTGCCACCATTGATGCAGCCAGATTCATGTCGTAATTCGGCAAAAACACGACTTTCAGATCGCCCGCGAGATCCCGTGCGAATTGGTGAAGTTTCTCCACAAGATGTTTGCCCCGGATATCCGCGGGATGGGCCTTGCCTGACAGAACCAGCTGAAAAGGTGTTTGCCTTGCAATTTCGCGTAATCTGTCCAGGTCGCTGAACAACAGGTCCGGTCGTTTATATGCAGTCATGCGTCTTGCGAAGCCAAGGGTAGGCACGTCCGGGTCGAGTTCAGCAGCGACCAGTTCTTTAACCTTGACCGCAAGATCCGTCTTCGCCGACATGTGGGCTTGCCAGAGGGCATCATCGGATATACAGCAATCCGCCCGCACCAGCAGTTCAGGCTCATGGCGCCAACCCGGCAAATACTCGTCATAGAGTTTTGCAAAGTGAGGCGACGTCCATGTGAACGGATGAACGCCATTGGTAATACCCCGTACATAATAGTCCGGAAAGATCTGTTGGGTGACGCTTGCGTGACGCTTGGTGACGCCATTAACGGATTCGCTCAGATTGAGCGCCAGCCGGGTCATGTTCATGCGGTCTTCTCCCGCCAGTGTCCGTAATGTGCCGGTGTCGATATATTCGTGGAGAATCTTGTCAACCAATCCGTAGGCAAACTTGTCGTGACCGGCTTCGACCGGGGTGTGCGTGGTAAAGCTACACATTTCCCTGACGTCGATGACATTATAGGGTGATTCGCCCCGTCGCAGGTCCTGCCGGGCAACGGCCCCGCGGCGCAAAAGTTCCAGCGCCAACAGGGCGGAGTGGCCTTCATTCATATGATAACGCGAGATCTCGAAGCCCAGGGCCTGCAACATACGGACGCCTCCGATACCCAGGACGACCTCCTGGCGAAGACGATGGTCATCCCCTCCGCCATATAAACGATCGGTAATTTTTCGGTCTTCAGGCTCGTTCTCGTAGAGGTCTGTGTCCAACAGGATGACCGGCTGGCGCCCTCCTCCGGCAGCCTCGATGATGTACAGCCAGCCACCGACCCACACGGAGCGCCCCTCAATGGGCACGGTTATCTTCGCCTGCAGGGGTCGGGTCCACTTGGCCGGACTCCACTCGTCAGCGTATTCCTGTTGCCGACCCTCCGCGTCGATTTCCTGCCTGAAGTAACCCTCGTGAGCGACGAGACTTATCGCGACCAGTCGCAACTCCAGATCGGCACAGGTGCGCATGGTATCTCCCGCGAGCACACCAAGGCCGCCACTGTAAGTAGGAATATCAGCCCGTAACGCGATTTCCATACTGAAATACGCAACCCGCGCTTCGTTTATAAATTCATCGAGGTCCATGTCCACTCGTTCTCACCAGGTGAGCAGAGCAATGTATACCTTCCGAAAGCCGGGCGAATTGATTATTGTCAAAAGGTGAAAGCATTTAACCGTTAAAATTGATCCTACTCATCAAGGACATCTGTATAACGTGACATCGATTCTGATCGCGGACATCGGCGGGACCAACGGGCGTTTTGCCCGATTATCGGACCCCTCAATGACACAGTTGGCCCCACGGGACACTGTTCAACTATCCTGTCGCAATTTCAATTCCTTCGAGGCGCTGCTTCACTCGGCTTTGAATGAACTCGGTATTGAAATACCCACAGGTTTCGATGCCGTGTTCGCGATCGCCGGGCCCGTCAACGGCGAACAGGGAGAGTTCACCAACCTCGCCTGGCAAGTCGACGCGCGTACCCTCGAGCGGGTCTTCGGTTTTGCCAGCGTACACTTCTTGAACGACCTTGTCGCCGCTGTCCATGGCCTCGCCCACGCCGACCGGCAATTTCTCGATCACGAATCGCTACAAAACGGTCGCGAGATGCCCGGCGCGCGCCAATTGTTACTCAACGTGGGCACAGGCCTCGGCGTCGCCTACTGGTGGAAACCGTCCGGATCTCTGCACGTGGATGGTTCAGAGGCCGGTCACATGGGTTTTTCACCTGCCAATACCGAACAAACGGCTTTACTGGAACACCTGCATGAAAAATACGGCCGGGTCAGCTGGGAACGTGTGCTCTCGGGGACGGGGCTCGCGGCACTGGACGCGTATCTGCGAGGGAGTGAAGCGGGTTCACCGGCAGCAGTGGTGGCACGCGCTGTCGAAGACGACGATACGGCCCACCGGGCCATCGACCTGTTCACTGAAATGCTCGGTACCTTTGCAGGGGACCTGGTCCTGGGTGCGCCGGCCCGCGGCGGTGTGTGGATGACGGGCGGCGTGCTCGACGGGCTGGACCAAACTTTCGATATGGAACGATTTTTCCATGGCTTTTACACCAAGGGACGCATGGCGCGACTGCTTCACAGCGTACCGGTGTTCCGATTGAGGGAAAAGGGTCTCGGTTTGAAAGGAGCATGGGAAGTGGCCCTGGGGAATGGTAAATCCTCATCAGTGACTTCCATCAATGAGCGCGAACCATGAGCAAGGCTGCATAACCTTTCCGGCCAATCCATTCACCGGCGTCGTGTTTTTTCCGCATCGTCGACGTGCCGCTTGACGGCGAGAAAACTGTCCGGCGTCACCGAAATGGAGTCGATTCCACATCCGACCAGGAAGGCCGCGAACGCCGGGTGGTCACTCGGTGCCTGTCCGCAGAGCCCGATCTTCGAGCCAGCCGCATGAGCTTCGTCAATGGCATGTTCGATCATCCAGCGGACCGCGTCATCCTGTTCATCGAACAGGCCGGCGAGCTCACGGGAATCCCGATCGACTCCGAGCGTCAACTGGGTCAGGTCATTACTGCCGATGGAAAAACCATCGAATCGTTTGGCGAAGTCTCGCGCGAGAACCACATTGGAAGGAATCTCGCACATCACATAAACTTCCAGTCCCCTTTCACCCCGTGTCAGACCGTTTTCCGCCATGACGGCAAGCACCCGGTCGGCCTCGGCGACGGACCGGCAGAAGGGAATCATCACCACCACGTTCATGAAGCCCATTTCCTCACGCAAGCGACGGATGGCCCGGCACTCGAGAGCAAAGCCTTCCCTGTACGCTTCCGAGTAGTAGCGGGAAGCGCCGCGAAATCCCAGCATGGGATTTTCCTCGTGCGGTTCGAAGCGGGCGCCGCCAATCAGGTTCGCATATTCATTGGTCTTGAAATCGCTCATCCGGACGATGACCGGCGCCGGATAATAGACGGCGGCGAGACGTCCGAGTCCCAGGGAAAGACGATCGACGAAATAGTCGGTCTTGTGCTCGTATCCGTGGGTCAACCGTTCAAGCTCGCTTTTGACGTCCTCATCCTCGAGCTGATCGAATTTAACCAGCGCCATGGGATGCACTTTGACGTGCTGGTTGATCACGAATTCCATGCGGGCGAGACCTATTCCATCCGCGGGGATATGCCACCAGCGGAAAGCAGCCGCCGGATTGGCCATGTTGAGCATGATTCGAGTTCGGGTCTCAGGAATGCTCTCCAGGTCGAGTTCTTCCACGGAGAAATCGGCCCGGCCATCATAGACAAATCCTTCATCTCCCTCGGCACAGGATACGGTGACTACCTGTTCATCATGAAGAATGTCGGTAGCATTACCAGCGCCCACGATAGCGGGTACGCCCAGTTCCCGGCTGACGATGGCTGCATGAGAAGTGCGCCCGCCATGGTCGGTCACGATTGCTGCCGCCCGCTTCATGATCGGGACCCAGTCCGGATCCGTTGTTTCCGTCACCAGAATCATGCCGGTCTCGAAGCGTTCCATCTCATCGGGCGACCTTATAACGCTGACCGGCGCCGCTACGATGGCTTGTCCGATAGCCAGACCCCTTAGCAATTCCTTGCCTTTCGACGCGATATGCCAGGACTCGAACGCCATTGCCACGTTTTGCGATTGTACGGTCTCCGGGCGCGCCTGGACGATGAACAACTGCCCCGAATCGCCATCCTTTGCCCATTCTATATCCATGGGACACCCATAGTGGTTTTCGATCAATGCGGCCCAACGGGCGAGCTGCAGAATGTCCACCTGCTCCAGCACGAACGCATCCCGCTCGGCATTCGACGTCGGAACACTGCGCGTGGGTTGATCGGCATCTTCGGTATAAATCATCTTTTGCATCTTTTTGCCGAGCTTGCGCTCGATGATCGGGGTAAACTCCCCGCTCGTCAGCAGCGGCTTGAAAACCTGGTACTCGTCCGGGTCCACGCTCCCCTGCACGACGTGCTCACCAAGTCCCCAGGCCGCATCGATCACAACGACCTTATCGAAGCCGGTCTCCGGATCAATCGAGAACATCACGCCCGCGGACCCCGAATCGGAACGCACCATCTTTTGCACACCGACAGACAGCGCCACTTTCAGGTGATCAAAGTTTTTGTTGTCCCGATAGCTGATGGCCCGATCGGTGAAAAGGGATGCATAACACCGGCGACAGGCATTCAATAACGCCTCGTCACCGCGTATGTTGAGAAAAGTCTCCTGCTGACCGGCAAAACTTGCATCGGGCAGGTCTTCCGCCGTGGCGCTGGAACGCACGGCAACATCGACTTCGCGCGTGCTCAGTGATTCACATAACTCGGCGTAGGCTGCTGTTATCGCCTGCCGCGTCTCAGCAGGCCAATCGCCTTTTACGATAGCGGCACGAATCGTCTGACCGGCCTTGCCAAGGGGAATCTTTTTCTGCCTGTAATCCTCCAGCACATCCCGTATGATCGCCTCAAGGTCATTGTTGGCGATAAAGGACCAAAACGCCTGCACCGTGGTGGCAAAACCCGGTGGCACTGCTATACCTTTTCCCTCGAGAGCAACCGTCATTTCCCCCAACGAGGCGTTTTTGCCGCCCACGCGCGCCACGTCATCCCGACCCAGTTGATCGAACCAGACAATCTGATCGACGTTATTACTCATTCTTTCATCGCCTGGTTTCGCCTCCCACGTATCGTTGCGCGACTTCAGCGCGCCTGTCTTTCAGCGCGGCCAGCAATTCGTCGTGGGAGTCGATGAATTTCCGGACGCCTTCCCGTTCCAGTTCGTGGGTGATTCCGGCCAGGTTTACGCCAATTCTGTCCAACGATTCAAGATCGCGCTCCGCCTGCCGGACCTGACTGTCCAGTGTTTCGCGCAACTCGCCATGCGCCTGAAACGCTTCCAGCGTCTCCGGTGTCAACGTGTTGACCGTGTCAGGTCCGATCAACTGTTCTACATAGAAAACATCCGAATACGATGGATTCTTCGTACTCGTACTGGCCCACAAGGGACGTTGTACCCGGGCGCCGCGTTGTCGCTGGGCTTCGAACGAGTCCGATTTCACGAATTCTCTGAAGGCCCGGTAGGCGAGTCTGGCGCTTGCAATGGCGATCCTGCCCTTCAGCGCCCTCGCTTCTGCGGTATCGATCTCATCCAGGCGTGCGTCAACTTTCGTATCGATCCGGCTCACGAAAAAGGAGGCTACCGACGCCACACTGCCCGGGTCATCGTTCAGCGACAGCCCGCGCCTGTAGGCCTCCATCACCCGACGGTAGCGATCGACAGAGAACAGCAACGTCACATTCACATTGATCCCCTCGGCTATCAGCGATTCAATCGCCGGCAGGCAACTTCCCGTGCCCGGGACCTTGATCATCAGATTGGAGCGATCCACAAGACGCCACAAGCGTCGTGCGGCTTCGATAGTGGCTTCCGGGTCGTTAGCCAGATGTGGGGAAACCTCCAGGCTGACAAAGCCGTCACTACCCCGGCTCTCATGCCAGGTTTCGCGCAGTATGTCCGCCGCGATCTGCACATCGGCGATGGCAATCCATTCATAAAGCAGGTTCTCGTCTATCTCATGATCAGCCTGCAATAAATCCCGAATGACTTCATCGTATTCGGTCCCCTCGGTTATAGCCTTGTGGAATATCGTGGGATTACTGGTAAGCCCGCGCAGACCTTCTCCAACCAGCGCTTTTAATCCGCCGTCCAGCAGAAGCGTACGATCAATATAGTCCAACCAGGCCGACTGGCCGAACCTGCGGTACAAATCAAATATATTGGACATCCCATCTACGCCGGTAATTTCTTTAGCATCAATGATACCCCGCTCCCCGGCGGAGTCATTGATATTTGTCATCC
>JBBDSF010000131.1:17568-35419 GCA_040905125.1 Pseudomonadales bacterium
CCGATAAGTTGACTTTTCTCAAGGCGGCCGGCGGAGTTTATTCGCATAATTTATCTGACAGAAGGATGGGGAAAAGACTGGTTTAACACTGCGGGCAGTCCATGAAACACAACGAGCCATACCCCACGGCGATTGGACTGTTTGCGGTTTTTATTCACCCACCTCGTGCAGGACTTCACTGTTGGGGAGCCGCGTTAAGGAGACAACCCTATGCAAGTCAAAGATCTGATGACTAATCACACGGTGACATGCCACATGAGCGACAATGTCGAAGAAGTCACCCTGAAAATGTGGAACGGAGATTTCGGTGCTGTGCCGGTCATTGACGGGGAGGGAAAAGTCGTCGGCATCATCACCGACCGGGACATAGCCATGGCCGAGGCGCTCCAACACAAATCGGCTTCCGATATCAGCGTAGGTGATGTTGTTCAGCCACACCCGGTGTGGACATGCCATCCTGATGATGATATTGAAACGATATTGGAGACGATGGAACTTCACAGGGTTCGGCGCCTGCCAGTTGTCCATGAAACAGGCATAATTGCTGGGATGGTTTCCCTGGCAGACATCGCGGCCTACTCAAGGTCTGGCAAAAACGCTTCTTGTGGTCCGTTGCGCCTGGTAAACGCTTTGAAGGCCATCGCCGCACCTCACACGGAAGAGGACAAGCGAGTCGCCAGAGCTTGATACGACGAAGGTCAAGTACTGCAATAGGTGCCTGCGCTCACGGCAGGGTTTGTAAAACCCTCAAGTTCTTCCCAACGCGTCGCGAACACGATTTCCGTTTTCATGCCGTGAAAATTCTGGATGAAGCGCGAAGCCTTCATCAACTGTTCGTAATCTTCTGAGTTCAGCAAATTAACAACATCGTATGCGCCGAGCGTGGAATAATAGATTCTCCATTGTACATCCGGGCACTGGCCGTTTAGCCGTTCGCGAAGAAACTCCTTCTCTGCCTGGAATGCGCCGATGTCCATGAGGGCATTATCATCGATGTGGCTCAATATCATCAGACTGTGCATGACTTCTCCTGGTTGGTGGCTACACCTCAGGGTACGCAAGTCAACATCCCTTCTCTCCCGAGCCAACGCCTGGATGTTCAAAGCTATCAGCCTGCACCAGCAAACGCCTTGATAAAAGTCAACTGGATGCCCTAACGGATTTCTCTGGCGACATGTTCGGATTCGC
Source organism: Pseudomonadales bacterium (assembly GCA_040905125.1). GTDB lineage: Bacteria > Pseudomonadota > Gammaproteobacteria > Pseudomonadales > Azotimanducaceae > JBBDSF01. Next base: position 18,757 of record JBBDSF010000131.1, read on the forward strand.
TACCCTGGTGACATCTTTTGAATCGCATGTTGACGATAATCAAGATCTCGCCTTGCCGTGGCACATCCCCGGCACCATGCTAAACTCGCACGCTCCCGGGATAGATTTTCATCATGATTCGTATCTTACTGGTAGATGATCACAAGGTCTTGCGTGACGCGCTTCGCGATAAGCTGGATCGCGAACCTGATTTCGAGGTCATCGCGGAGGCCGGCACCAGCCATGAGGCGCTGTCGCTGGTGAAAGACCTCCGTCCCGATATTGTTGTGCTGGATATCAGTCTCGGCGAAGAAAGCGGTATCGAGGTGGTCGACGATATCCTGAAGTGCTCGCCGGGAACCCGGATCATCGCCCTCTCCATGTATGTCGATCAGTATCACATCAAGGAAATGTTGAAGGCCGGGGCCGACGGGTATATCGCCAAGACAGCATCGAAAACAGAGCTAATTGACGGCATTTGCGCCGTAGCCAGCGGCAATCGATACCTTTGTGCCGAGGCATCTGCCACGCTCGTCAGCGGGTTCAGGCAGGGCACGGACGAAACCGGGGAGCTCACTTCGCGCGAACGTCAGGTGCTGACACTGCTGGCCGAAGGCAAGCGAAGCGGCACGATTGCGGAACTGCTGCACATATCCGTGAGCACGGTGGAAGTTCACAGGCGCAATATCATGCGCAAACTGAATTTGCATACCATCGCCGAATTGACCCACTACGCGATTCAGCGGGGCCTGACCCCCCTTTGAACGCTCACAGATCTGAAAGGCACGTCGCCGCCATCTCCGGACCCGGCTACCGGTACCTCGCATCTGACCACTGTCCCGCCCGTCGCCGCCGGGCCCACGCTCAAGGTCGCGCCGATTACTTCCGCCCGATACCCCATAATGCGTAAACCGTCGCCGTCGCCGGCACCTGCCCCGGCCGCCATGCCGATCCCATTGTCCTGCAATGTCAGAACCCAACGCTGTTGCTGGGCGACCAGCGAGCCGCGGATCTCGATCCTGTCCACACCGCTGTGCTTGATGGCATTGGTCACCGCTTCCTGGGCAATATGATAAAGCTGTGTCGCCACCTGATCGTCAGGCATGATCACCTCCCGCTCGCAGTCGAATACGCAATGAACCTGCTCGAGTTCGTTGACTTGCCTGACAAGACTTTCCAGCCGCGAGGCGAGCTCGTCTCGCCGGATACTGTAAGCCACCAGCCCGCGCGACAGGATGCGTATCTTGTGGAGTATCCTCGATGCGTTATCCAGGATCCGCCGGCTCCGTTCCGTTTCCGCGGACCCTTCGCGCTCCAGCGACTCCACCAGGGTGTCGAGCATAAGATCCAGTCCCACGAGTTCCTGGCCAATGTCGTCATGGAGTTGCTGACCGATGCGCCGATGTTCTTGTTCGGCAATGGTCAGCAACTGCTCATGCAAGATTCGCCGCTCGGTAACGTCCTGACCGATGGCAAGCACATGGGTCAACTCGCCATCCGGGCCACTAAGCTCCGAACTGTACCACTCGATCAGCCGCTCTTCGCCATCGCGCGTCAGGATAGGGTTAATGTTACCTTCGGTCCGCTTGCCTGCCACAGCGTCCCGGAAGATTTCGCGAATCCGATCCCGGTCATCCTCGGGAATGAAAACTGAAAACCAGTCCCGACCTTCGACTTCGGAAACCGGTATGCCGGTAAGCCGTTCCATGAACGCGTTGTAACGAACGATGCGGCCCTGCTTGTCCAGGACCAATATGATGCTTTGGACCGTATCGATGACGCGGTCCGACAATTCCCTTCCAGCGCGCGCCGCCTCCTCCGAGGCCATACGATTGGCAATCTCTCGTTGCAGCTCCCGATTGCGAGATTCCAGTTGCGCTGTTCGGGTACCGACAAGTGTTTCCAGCGATTGACTTAGTTGTGTCAGTTCATCCCGGGTTTGCCGCAACTGCTCGTTCCGGGATTCCAGTTCGAGCTGGCGGGCGTTGCATTCCTCAACCAGCCTTCGGACCTCCTCGGAGTTCGCCCTGGAGACATCAAGGGAAGAGGCTTTAAGGCGCTCAGTTGTCTGCCCGGAGTTGTTACTGCCTGAAGGCGTGTTGTCTTCTTTCTCTGCCATTTTCGACTCGACCTGCGAGACACCTCCTCAGCTCACCATTGTAGACGCATTGACGCCGCACGGATAGATCCACGCCAACACACCTGCCGACATCTCAACAAGCCAGGTCAAACCATCCAGATCGTTCGGCCAGCTGCCGATCAGGCCACCTCAGCCAGGCGGACAACCGGCTGCGTCATTCCAGCCAATGAATAGAGGTGCGGAATATCGAGCACGTCCAGCCACTGTCTGTCAGCATCGATCACCTTTTCGTCTTGCAACTTGCTTAATACCCTGCTGACCGTCTCCGTGGCGAGTCCCAGATGGCTCGCCATCTCCGTACGGGACATCGGCAGGTAGACGTGAGCGCCTTTCGATACCTGTCTGTTGTAAAGACTCAACAGATAACAACAGACACGCTCACACGCATTGCTTCGCGCCAGCATGCTGATAAAGTTCCGATCCTGCTTGATCACGCGGCTCAGCGAGTTATAGCAGCATCGCTGCACTTGCTCGCTGACCGATATCAACCGGTCCAGCTCCTTGTACGGCACGGAACAGAAGGTGGAAGGTTCGAGCGCGCTTACCGTGGTGGTACGCCTGGCATCATGAAATACATCGGTCCAGATCGCTTCATTCGGATAATGGAAACGCACCACTATCTCGTCACCATCACTCATGGATCGAATCGCCTTCATTGTGCCGTTTAGCACTATGAATAAATCCGTGGCCGCTTCTCCCTCAAAAAAAAGATATTTTGACCGGGGCAATGTAAACGGTCCTTCGATCATCGAATCGAGCGATATGGATTCAGGCACATTGAGAACCGCCCTGACCGTTTTTATGACCTGTGGCCTGTCCTTGTCCGTTGCGGCTTTCATGTTTCAACTCCCGGGAAAACATCAGGAGCACGAAACTAGCAACTTCATCGAGCCGCCTGAATACACTCGATGCTGTATTTTTCCATACCGGTTTTCCGGTAGATCCGGGGGAGCAGCTCCGCGAAGCCTTCCCCAGGGCGCTGGCTCTCCGCGATTTTTAGGCTTGGGAACGCGTTCAGTTATTGATCGGTTAATGAGCCGGGCGAGTCCGTTTTCGGCCGAGAATCCATTTCTCAAACTCAACGATTATAAAAATAGCGAATCCACTCACCAGCGGATAGATCCAGTACGATAATTGAAGGGGAAAGGAGCCGAACAAATGATTCATAAACGGCGTGTAGGTGAAGATCAACTGCAGTAAAATCAGTATGCCGCAGGAGTAGAAAACAGCGCGGTTATTAAAGAAACCGCTGTCGATGGCTGGACCATGCATTCGGCGACAGGTGAACAGGTAAAAAAGCTGACCCGCAACCAACGTATTGACCGCGACGGTGCGGGCGGTATCCATTTCGTAGCCGTTCTGTTTCAGCCAGCCGTAGAGGCCCAGCGTAAACCCGCCAATCAAAACCGACACAAACCCGATTCGCCATATCAGATAGCCACTCAATATGGGCGCGGCGGGATCGCGGGGCGGGCGGCGCATCACGCCCGGTTCAGTGGGTTCAAACGAGAGAGCCAGGGCCAGGGTTACGGCGGTAACCATGTTCACCCATAAGATCTGCACGGGCGTTATCGGCAGCACCATACCCATCAACAGCGCAACCATAATCACCAGCGATTCGGCGCCGTTAGTGGGGATAATAAACAAGATCGCCTTCTGCAGATTGTCGTAGATGGTTCGTCCCTCCTCAACCGCACTGGCAATAGAAGCGAAATTGTCATCGGCCAGCACCATTTCGGAGGAATCTTTGGTGACCTCTGTACCCTTGATCCCCATTGCTATACCGACATCCGCGCGTTTCAGCGCCGGGGCATCGTTGACACCGTCACCGGTCATCGCACAGATCATTTTTTCCTGCTGCAGTGCCTTGACCAGGCGAAGTTTATGCTCCGGACTGGTTCGGGCAAAAACATCGTACTCAACAGCGGCGACACGAAGCTCGTCGTCATCCATTTTTTCCAGTTCGGCACCGCTGATCGCCTTATCTCCGTCGCCGATACCCAGTTCAACCCCAATAGCCCTCGCCGTTAACAGATGGTCACCGGTAATCATCTTCACGCTGATGCCCGCTTCTCTGCACTTTTTGATCGCCTCGATCGCTTCCGGACGGGGTGGATCGACTATGCCCACCAATCCGAGGAACGTCAGGTTGACGATGTTTTCGTGATCAATATGATCACCGTCATACGGTTGGTTTGATATGGCGGCGGCAATCAATCGGCGTCCATCACTGGCCTGCTTGTTGATCTCGTTTTTCCAGAAATCCGTATCCAGTTCGGTGCAACCATTTAGCGCCATTTGCCGGCTGCAATGTTCGAGAATACGTTCCGGCGCGCCTTTCATATAGATAATCCGATCACCATCCACCCGATTCAGCGTCGCCATATATTGATGTTCCGACTCGAATGGAATGTGGTCGATCCGGTGAGGTTGAAAATCGCTTACACCCGCTTTATGCGCCAGCGTAATCAATGCGCCTTCGGTGGGATCTCCTTCGATTTTCCAATGTCCGTTTTCGTGATGAAGTTCAGCGTCATTACAAACTCTTAAGGTTTCTGTCAGTTTTCTAAAGACGGGCTCATCGGTCATGGAGATCGGATGACCATTTTTGTTGATTGAGCCTTCCGGATTGTACCCGGCGCCTTCAATTTCAAAGGTGGCATCCGCGGTAACGGCCGAGCGCGCCGTCATCTCGTTGCGAGTGAGCGTACCCGTCTTGTCTGAACAGATGACGGTGACCGAGCCGAGCGTTTCCACCGAGGGCAACCGGCGAATGATGGCATTTTTCCGCGCCATCGCCTGCACCCCAATCGCCAGGGTGATAGTCATGATTGCCGGCAAACCTTCGGGAATCGCGGCCACCGCGAGGCTGATCACAGCCAGGAAAAGTTCGCCGATCTCATACTCTCTGAAGAAGTAACCGAATCCAAAAAGGAGTACGGTGAGCCCGAGGATGGCCAATGAAAGCGTCTTGCCAAATTTGTTGATCTCTCGGAGCAGGGGCGTTGTGATTTTCTCCTCCTCGGCCATCATCCGGTTGATTTTGCCCAGTTCAGTGCGCGAACCCGTTTCCACGACAATGCCGGTCGCGCGCCCATAGACCACCGAAGTACCCGAAAAGGCCATATTTTTTCGATCGCCCAGCACCGAATCGGCAGCCACCGATTCAATCTTTTTTTCGACGGCCACTGATTCGCCCGTAAGAGCGGATTCATCAACTCTCAAATTCCTGACCATGAAAAGGCGCAAGTCAGCCGGAATTTTATCTCCCGATTCCAGCAGCACGACATCGCCGGGTACCAGCTTTTCAGCGGCAACTTTTTGGCGATGCCCGTCACGCATTACTTTGGCGTCAAGGGAGAGCATTTTGCGGATTCCTTCAAGTGCTCTTTCCGCCTTTCCCTCCTGCACATAGCCGATAATGGCGTTGATGACCACCACGCCCAGAATCACAGCTGTATCGAGCCAGTGGTCGAGCAGTGCGGTAACGACCGATGCAGCCAGAAGCACGTAGATGAGTACGTTGTGAAACTGCATCAGAAACCGTTGGAGGGCCGATGGCGGCCTGGTCTCCGGGAGTTTATTCGGCCCGAATTCAGCGACACGTTGTTCAACCTCCTGGTTGGTAAGGCCAGCTTCAGAGGCGTCGAGTTTTTCAAGAGCAGAATCTACAGAAAGACTGTGCCAGAGTGTTTTGTCTTTTTTGTTGATCTGTTCAGTTGTTGAACTTTTCTGCTTGGACATATGCAACCGTTTTGGATTTAAAAACCGGCCGAATCTTACTCAAAATTTTTGCTTGATTGCGGCGAAACAGCCGACATTATACCGGCGGGTATTCTTGAACAAGTTGCGTATAATCAAATCTGTATCAAATACGGTATCGAACACTTCGAAGCTGGTAGCGGACCGGTCACTGCAAGAGTTGTGGCTTTACAAGGCTGCTGATACTGTATCAACGACATCTCCACATGACGAGGCAGCACCCGCTTTGCCGTTACCAGCTGATGATCAAAGCAACAAGAAGGCGACTCCAGGATCCGCGCCGGGTTTTGCCGTGGGCACCATCGGCAAGGGCATCGACCTCCTGGCTTCGAGATTGCGTCCACCCGAATTGTACAAAACCGCACGGGATGAGCTTTGAAAATATGCCGGAACTGGGCGAGCCGTGGGCCTATCCAGCCGTTTGGGGCATATTCATTATCATGGCGGTCGGGATGTTATGGTATTTTTATCGCAAGGGATGGATCGGCAAACAGTGAAAAACTACGATCCTGACTCGGTACCCGTACGGCCTGCGGCCACCGTTATGCTGGTAGACGACAGGCCGGACCTGCAGATCTTTATGATGGAACGTCATGCCGACACGGTATTTGCGGGCGGCATGTGGGTCTTTCCCGGTGGGCAGGTCGATCAGAGCGACCATCCGAAGGAATTCCAGGACGTCAGCATTCACAGAACCGATGACGAGGCCAGCCGGCTGATGGGACTGGATACCGGCGGTCTCGCTTATTATGTCGCCGCGATCAGAGAAGTCTTCGAAGAAGCCGGTATTCTGCTTGCCCTGGGCCGGGACACCCATGAACCCCTTGACCTGACCAACAAGAAGATCGCAGCGCGATTCAAGGCACACCAGGACGATATCAATGATAGTAACCGAAACTTCATCGAAATCATGAAGGAAGAGAATCTCATTCTGGATGCGAGCCAGATGCATTATATCGCCAGATGGGTTACTCCTGTTGGTCCACCCCGACGTTTTGACGCCAGATTTTTCATCACCCGCGCGCCGGAATGGCAGACACCTATCCACGATGAACGCGAGCTGGTACATTCAAAGTGGTTGTCGCCTGAAGAGATTCTCGATCAGATTGAATCAGGTAACATGGTGTTAATGAGCCCGACACTAAGAATGGTTCGTAACCTGGCTCGGTTCGCCTCATCGGACGAGGTGATTGAAGCCGCTGCCGCGAATCAATCCGATGAGCGCGCCCGGGTCACGCCTGACAGGGAAATCGTATTGCCAGGAGAACCGGGATACGAATCTGCCGCTGAAGACATCGAGACTGGCTGGATACGGCTACGCCCACTATAAATAATTAATAGCGACGGATGGGAAGCTGTTTGCAGAGCACTCCAGAATCAGCAAAGGACAGCGTATTCCCTCCAGAAAAGGATGAACAAGTCCGCGAATAATGTTGTCATAAAGATAAACCCGCACATAAAAAGAGAATGCTGCCATGCTTAAGGAAACCTATCCCTATTATCTGGCCAATAAAGCCGTTTATGCCAATGAGGATCTGGAAGTTTACGACAAATACACCGCCGAACTGGCAACAAAAGTGGCCATGGCGGACGCGGACGTCATCGATAAAGCCATTGACGGAACAGTCAAGGCCCGGGATGCTTGTGCTGCGATGGCCCCTTATGAGAGAAAGGCGGTACTGGAACATTGTGTCAGCCAGTTTAAGGAACGCTTTGACGAGTTGGCAATGGCGCTGTGTATTGAGGCCGGCAAACCGATCAAGGATTCAGAAGGCGAAGTCACACGTCTTATCGATACCTTTCAAATTGCGGCCGAAGAGAGCGTGCGAATCTATGGTGAAATAACGCCGCTGGAAACCAGCGCGGGCGCAAAGGGCCGTTTCGGCATGTGGAAACGTGTTCCCATTGGACCCTGTTCATTTATCAGCCCATTCAATTTTCCATTGAATCTCGCCGCCCACAAGGTTGCGCCCGCCATTGCCGCAGGTTGTCCTTTCATTTTAAAACCGGCAAGCCTGACGCCCATTGGCGCACTCATTATCGGCGAGGTCCTCGCGGAAACCGAGCTACCGGAGGGCGCGTTTTCGATTCTGCCCTGCAGACGGGACGGAGCCGAACTGTTTACGACGGATGATCGCCTTAAACTCCTTAGTTTTACGGGGTCACCTGAAGTCGGTTGGGACCTGAAGGCCAGGGCCGGCAAGAAAAAAGTTGTTCTCGAACTTGGCGGTAATGCGGCAGTCATCGTGGACGAAGATGCCGACCTGGAAGACGCCCTGGAACGTATTACTTTTGGCGCGTTTTATCAGTCGGGACAGAGCTGTATCGGCGTTCAGCGCATTATTATCCACGAAAAAGTATACGGGAAATTTCGGGATATGCTGGTTAGCCGGGCTAAAAACCTTAAAATGGGCGACCCGAAGCATCGGGAAACCTTTGTCGGACCCATGATATCCGAAGACGAAGCGACCCGCCTGAAAGGTTGGATCGACGATGCGGCCAGCCAAGGTGCAAACATTCTTTGCGGAGGCAAGCGCAAGGGTAATATGCTCGAAGCCACGCTGATGGAGAATGTTGACCCTGCCTGTGACGCCAGCGCCAACGAAGCCTTCGGCCCATTGGCCAACCTTTCCAGCTTTACAGATTTTGATGCGGCACTCGATGAAGTTAATAACAGCAGATATGGTCTTCAGGCCGGTATTTTCACGCGAGACCTTTATAAGATGCAGAACGCATGGGACAAGCTTGAGGTCGGCGGCGTCCTTATCGGCGAGGTGCCCTCCTGGCGTGTGGATCACATGCCTTATGGCGGGGTTAAAGATAGCGGTATCGGCCGGGAAGGCATCCGTTTCGCCATTGAAGACTTCACTGAACCACGCTTGCTTGTCATTAGAACGCCCGGCACGTAAGTCTGGCCTCCACCCGGTGCGCACTTTTATTACAGTCCTGATGCTGGCCGCAAGTCATATGGCGGCTGCGCACATTGTCATACAGGGCGTCGAGGATGATATGGCAAAGGCCGTCGAACGCTCCCTTAGTCTCGGGGAGGATTGTTCGCTGGCTAAATGGGCCGTTCGCTACCGTTTCAACCAGGCAAACCAGGAAGTCGGCAAGGCGCTGCAAAGCTTTGGCTATTACTCTCCAAACATCGACAAAACCCTGTCATTTGACGAAGAATGCTGGCATGCGGAATTTCAAATTGATCCGGGGCAACCGGTCAGATACCGGAATATAGACATTAAAGTCACAGGTGAAGGCGCAGAAGACGAGACATTCAACAATTTTGTCCGGAAAGCGCCTTTATCGAGAGATGCAATTTTCGATCACAAAATCTACGAAGGTTTCAAATCGAAACTGGAGGAGATAGCAGCGGAACGCGGTTATTTCAATGCCACGTTTACAGAACGGGAAGTCAACGTCAGCAAAGCCAATAAAACCGCGGATGTAAATCTGGCATTCAACACAGGATCACGCTTTAAGTTTGGTGCCGTTAGTTTCGATAATCCGCCACTGACTGATGAACTGATGCAGCGATACATACCTTTTAACGCAGACGACCCTTACGAGGCGAGCAAAATCGGCATCTTTTATCGATCCTTGTATAACAGCGAATACTTCGACGATGTGATTATCGACACGACGATTGACGAAAACAGTCACAGGGTACCGGTAGATGTTCGTCTGATTCCCGCTGACCCGCGCACCACACGGGTCGCGTTGGGATTCTCTACCGACATCGGTCCCAAGGCATCGTTATCCTACTATAACCGTCGCCTGAATGAACGAGGCCACCGATTCCAGGGCAATCTTTCCGTGGCACCGGTAAAGCAGGAAGCAGGGGTAGCCTACCGGATCCCCGGAAGCGCTCACCAGGATGGATGGAATTCATTCTACGGGGGGTTTCTTCAGGAAGAGACTGACACCAGCAAATCGGTCAAAAGCACTATCGGGTTCAGGCAGCTGGTTCCGAGGAAAGCCGGCTGGTTCGAAACCCGTTTCATTGAGATCACCGACGACCAATTCGAAATCGCTGATGAAACCAGCAATAACTTCTCAATTGTGCCAGGTATCGGCTGGAAGTATACAACCTCAAGTACGGCAGCCCGGCCACCCTCGGCACATCGGGTGGAACTTGAAGTGTCGGGTACATCGGAAGCGATCGGTTCCACCACGGATTACGCCAATGTTGTTCTGAAAGGCAAGATCATCCGACCCTTGTGGTCTGGCGCAAGAATAATCTCCCGTACACGCCTGGGTGCAACCTTCAGCGACGAATTCGATCGCCTGCCGCCATCGGTTCGATTTTTCTCTGGCGGTGATGACAGAGTCCGGGGTTTCGACTTCGAATCCATCGGCCCGGTCAACGAGGATGGTGAAGTCATTGGTGGCAATCGGGTGCTGGAAACAAGTATTGAGATCGACCAATTGGTTCGCGAAAAGTGGGCTATCGCCATATTTATGGACGCGGGCAATGCCACGCTGAACTCGCTTGGCTCAGATCTGGAAACAGCCGCCGGTATTGGCGTGAGGTGGTACTCGCCCCTGGGACCATTGCGGGTTGATCTTGCAGCACCCGTTAACAGTGACGAATCCGGCATCAGACTTCATATCAGCTTTGGTCCGGACGTATAGCTGCCAATGATCCGCTTTACTGTTTACTTGTTGTTGACACTGGTCGTTCTGATATTCGGCGCGCTCTATTGGCTGTGCTTTACGACATCGGGCGCCGCATCTCTTACAGGTTTTCTTGACTCGCAAGTCGAGGGCATCGCCATTGAAGGGGTGGACGGCACCCTGACTGACAGCTTACGTCTCGGCCAGATTCGCATCACTACCGACACCGCCGATGTAAAGCTGACAAACACCCGACTTCAGCTCGACCCGTTTGCACTAATGCTCTTCAAGGTCAATTTGTACGAGCTTGAAGTCGGTGACATACAACTCACCATGTCAGAAGCGACCGAGAATGAAGCGCCGACCAGTGGCGCTGTCAATATTCCGATCGCGATCAATATTATGGACGGCTCCATAGACAGCTTCACAGTCAGGACACCGGAGCTGTCTCATGATCTCCAGGATATTCGTTTTGCTGTCGGTATATCCGCTAATCGGCTTCTAATCAACCATTTAACCGTCAGCGACCAAAATTTTTCATTGACGACCCACGCAGACGCTCTGCTCGCGGCCCCCTGGACACTGACATCCTCGTATCACTTAAGGACTCACAATCCGGACTTCCTGAACGGACATTCTTTAAGTGTTCGCGGTCACTTTCGTGGAGATATCGAGAAAATGATGCTGGAAGGATTGATGGAAGCACCCTGGAACGTTCGGTACCGGGGTACCATCGAAAATATTGCCGACAACCCCGGTGGCAACCTGTCGCTTTCAGCAGATAAATTGGACCTCGCCCCCTTGATCTCGCAACCCTGGGAGGTAACCGACGCCTTTGTGGAACTGTCAGGAAAATTGGAGCGATATAAAGTAGCAGCCCGAGGCGATATTCTTTTACCCGACTTCTCTCCGATGTCCTACGCGTTGAAAGGTTCAGGTAACATGGAGTCACTCGACATCACGCAATCCTCCTTGCAGATGGATAATGCGAGGGTCTCCTTTGACGGTAAAGTTGACTTCGCAGGCGAACCCGGTGTGTCGGGCAATGTACAAGCACATGCGATCCCTCTGTCTCTTGCTTACGACGATCTCGATGGTGTCGTTAACGCGGAAGGTTCAATCGATTACCAACAAGAAAGTGGTGGCTTCATCGATCTCGACCGCATTTATGGTTCTCTCTTTGAACGCGAGATAATTGGTCAGCTACGAATCACGGGGAAAGATGTTGAAGACGCAGCGATCGACGGCGAATTACGATTGGGAACTAATATATTATCCGTCGCCACCCGGCCAGACGACGGTGACCTGTCATTTAGCGTTGACGCCCCTGACCTGAACGCCTTTCATCCTTCGCTTAACGGGGCTGTCGAGGGAAACGGACGTATCAATTTAGCGCCCCCCTACACACTCCAGGCCGAGATGGCAGTTCGCCGAGTCCCATTAACTATCGTGGACCCGGCAAGCGAAATCAATGTTGACGGCAAAGTGGCCTGGAATCAGCTGGACGGTTACACGGCCGAGCTAACAAATCTTCATGGCGCCCTTCTTGAACGCCCAATATCCGGTGACGCTAACTTGAGCGGCACAGATCTGGCGGACATTCAGTTCAACGGCCAATTAAAACTCGGCGAGAACTCTCTGGAGATCAAAGGTAACCGCAGCCTGGGTGAACTTGATTTCAAACTCAAAGCGCCAAGACTCGATGGCATATATCCCGGTGTCGCCGGCAACCTGGAGGCAAGCGGGCACCTGCGTGCCGTAGCCGAAGACCCTGTCATACGTCTGAAGGCAACAAGCGATAAACTGGTTTTCAGGGAACACCAGATCGAAGGACTCAATATCGATATTCCCGAGATTTCGTACAGTGCCCGTTCTCCCCGCTCTGCCGCCATCACCTGGTCCAACTGGGACTATAATAAAACGACGCTTGGCGGCGTTGATGCAAAGTACGACGGTACGCTCGAATCTGGCCAATTACGCTTGAATTGGGCGCGCGGTGATGCGAACGTGGACATAACCCTCTTTGTCCAAGGTGCCGCCAGTGATATTAGTGGAAGCCTTCACGAGGGAACCGTCGAGTTACCGAACAGCATCTGGCGTTCTGACGAGCGTGTTACTTTCGAAGGATCCATGCAGCCGCTCGCGTTCCAAATGAAGCCACACTGTTGGCGCCACGCCGACTCGCAAATCTGTTTCTCGACGCTTGAAGCGCAGAACGACAGAGCCGCATTGGCCTTAAATATGAGCGAGATTCCAATTGAGTTCGAGGATATTGCAGCCAGCCTCGGCAACCCGGACATACCCGGCGATCTGTCCTTCAAAACACGACTCGGTCTTCAGCTTGATCTGTCGTGGCAGGAATCCATGTTAGATGCCAAATTTGCAGCCTCGCTACCGCAAGCACAGCTGGCCTGGTCCGAAGACCAGGAACCTGTGGTGATCGGTCTCGAATCGACGGGTCACCTTCGGAATAGCAACCTTGAGATGGTGGTCAAGTCAATGAGCGGCTCCGAGCACAATTTCTATTCGGAAATTATAGTTCCTGACCTGAACAATCCAACCAAAGGCGAGGCAACACTACAGCTGAACGGCAACTATGTCCCGCTTCTGACCGCATTTGCGCCCCAGCTTAGCCAGGGTGAGGGTGACGTTATTGCTAACCTTCGGGCCAACACAACTGGCGCCGCTCCGACGATGTCAGGAGAACTGCGAATTCCACAAGGGGCAAGTGTCGCAATACCGGCTATGGGCATTCGCATTTCCGATATCGAATTTTCGGCCCAGGCTGACAGTGCCAATCTGGTGCGATTAACCGGCAACGCCACCTCCGGCGATGGCACGGTCAGCCTGACTGGCAACATTAAAATGCCGTTTTCCAATGAGCGAGAGATTAACCTGGCACTTTCCGGGCAGGATTTCCGCACCATAAACACCAGGGATTTCAAGCTGATCATGTCCCCGCGCCTGAACTTCTCACAGGCCGTCGATAAAACGACCCTTAACGGAAAGATTACGCTGGATGAAGGTCAAATACGCTACGACGATCTTGAAACCGGTACCCGAAGTATCTCCAGCGATGTGATAATTGACGACCAACAACCCGATCGGTCCATGTGGCAACAAGCGGACGTTAACCTGCAACTGGAAGTAAAAGATCAGGTTCATATACGGGGATATGGCCTCAGCGCCAACATTGCCGGCACCTTAAACCTCGATCAGGGAGCGGACACCCCGCCACGAGCCCATGGTACATTGACATTGTCCAACGGAACATTCGAGCGATACGGTCAGACACTCAACATTGACAGGGGTCGGCTGATTTACAGCGGGCCTCTTGGCAACCCAACCGTGGATGTTGTTACTTCCAGAACCGTGCGTTCCGCTGGCAATGAAGTCAAAGTGACCCTGACCCTGTCCGGTCCGGCTAACAACATCAGTTCGCGAATTTCTTCCGAACCGGCAATGAGTGATGCAAACGCCCTGTCATGGCTTATACTGGGCCGCCCCTTGATATCCGCGTCAGACGAAGAAGGACAAGCGCTTGCCGGTAGCGCGCTATCCTTTGGGCTAAAGAAAGCCCTTCCAATAACGCAGGAAATTGGCAGCACCCTTGGACTGGATCAATTTGATGTTTCTGCAGATACTACGGATTCTGCTTCCATCATCGCCGGTAAGCGGGTCAACGAAAATCTTTTTATTCAATATAATTATGACGTTTTTTCAAGAATCGGCGGCGTTCTGCTCAACTACGCGCTAACGCCCCACCTGAGCGTCGAAGCGCAATCCGGGGAGAGCCAATCACTGGAGCTGATCTACACGTTCTAACCTGCATTATTCATGAACGACCGTCTTGCGTGCAGATGGGTGGCAGGGGACCTCTGATCAAGTTGATCTCTTCCTGATAGCGGCCCATAATTGGGGATATATCCTGACATCAACAGGTGACTTAAAATGAAATGGCTTAATTGGACTCAGCTACAAACAGGATGGTCCAAAGCTAAATGGTCCGAAATCGCCGTATTGCCCATCATCATTGCCTTCGTGGGCATCATACTGCTGGTAGAACATCCCGAAAGCCCCTTGCCCGAGGAGATTGTGATCTGGGAAGAACCGGAACATATTCCGGATTTTAACGCTTATACCAACGTACAAGAGAAGAAAACGGCATTTTTTGAATTTATGTTGCCCATGATCAGAAAAGCCAATGCCTCGATAATGGAAGAGCGAACGCAACTCAAGAATTTTCTCACCAGGTTGTCAGAGGGGAAAGGCTTGTCCACGAATGACAAGGAAAAAGTCGCCACACTATTCAAAAAATACAACATGAATGTACCGGAGACGATCACCGCTAACGACCTGCAAAAGCTGCTGGTTCGGGTAGATTTCGTACCCGCATCGCTTGTACTCGCACAAGCTGCCAATGAATCCGCCTGGGGTACATCGCGGTTCGCAAAAAACGCCAATAATTTTTTCGGAATCTGGTGTTACGTACCAGGCTGCGGATTAACCCCCGGGCGACGTGACCAAGGCAAGACTCATGAGGTCCGCAAATATGATTCAATCCAGGCTGGTGTTAACGATTATCTACGGCTGATTAACACGCAACGGGCTTACCGGGAGTTGCGCCAGCTCCGAGCCGAGCTTCGGGATGAAAACAACATCAATGGCATAGCTCTTGCCGAGGGCTTGATACGATATTCCGAAAGGGGCCACGAGTATGTCAATGAAGTGAAGCAAATGATTCGATACAACAAGCTTCAACGCTACACAAAGGATCACAGCGCCTGACGATCAGCTCACAGGGGCTCGTGCCTCCCGGTCAAGCGGCCCGGTTTCCAGTAAACGATGCATTTCGTCTCGATCAGGTCCGGGTTGCATGCGTCGCCGCGCATTCGTGGTTCTCCCTCGAAGCATATATCGCAACACAGTCCACCTGACCGACCAGTCATTCAGGAATTCACCCGGTTTTTCCAGAAGATTAAACGATCGCATGGCACCTCGTGCCACGTGCAGGTTCTCCCTGGATGCCGCACCCAGCGCATCACGAAACGCCAGCCTAAGCCGTTCCCGCATGGAATCCGGTTCGTGGAGCGCCTTGCCCTGCCTGATGGCCTCGGCTCGTTTAATGCCACCCATGTCCTCTCTGACGCTCAAATCGAAGATGGGTCGCAGTTTTGCCCGGGTTTGCTCATGCAAGGCCAGCGCACGTCTTTTCGGATCGTCAATTGTGTCAAGAATTTGGACCAGTAACCGGGCATGCAGCATCCCGGTGCTGCATCCACGTCCATATAGAGGATTGGTCCGTACCGCGGAATCGCCAACAGCGTAAAAATTATGCGCAACGGGACGCCCGTCTCGAACGAAGTCACGCCATACTGAAACGATATCGCCAATTCCAAACGGCTCTGTCGTGGCCTCGCTTCTTTCGTCGTCCAGCCATGACTGAAGCGCTGGAATACTGCGACAAATCCGGTCAAACTTGTTGCCATCCCGGACAGCGGTTCGAAGCGCTTTTTCTTCAAAAGGCAAGCAGATGATGATCGCAAAGTGCCCATTGTCGCCGGGAAATACACCGAACCTCAGGTAACCCAGGTCCCCGGCACCTGAGCGATTCCCTCTGGGCGGCTCGGTTGCTCCCGGTTTCAAACGATAGTGACGCGTATAGTAGGTAATTTTCGCGTCATGTTTCTCTTCAACAACATCACCACCTGACTGGCCCAGCCATTTCGGGAAACGGCTGGTTCGCCCACTTGCATCGACTACAACATCTGCCAGGCGCTGCCGGGACTCTCCCTTAAACTCGAAGGTAACACCCCGCACCACAATATTGTCGTTTGCTTTTTCTGAAATAATTCCGGTAACAGTGCACGGATTAATAACCGAAACATCGGTCCTGGTCTCCACGTAACGCCGGAGTACCGCTTCCATCGTCGCGCGACGGCAAGTCAGGAGCCAAAGGCGTTCATCGCCGGCTTCATACGCGTATTTGTCTTTCAGGTCAGGCGGCAACATTTGCTGAAACGTCACGGCTCGCGCACCTGCTCCATAGAATGCCTCGACCAACTCTGCATAATGGTCGTGCAGGATATTACACATCAGACCCAGAAATGCATGAGGATGACGAAACTGGGCCGCACCCGGTCGCTGCCAATTGAAAAAAGCGTCATC
>JBBDSF010000131.1:35519-110461 GCA_040905125.1 Pseudomonadales bacterium
GAGGATGACGAAACTGGGCCGCACCCGGTCGCTGCCAATTGAAAAAAGCGTCATCGGCACTACCTGGTGGTGGCGGCAGATCCCGTTCAAACACAGTCACCGTATGCCCTTTCTCTGCCAGCGCAATTGCCGTCACCAGACCGCAGATGCCACCACCGACTATTGCAACCTTTTCGCCCATACGGCGGGAACCTCTACTGGTTCATGGTGTAAAGCATACGCCACAATGTCGAAGTAATGAGCGCATGGTCAATCTCCCCGGCCACCAACAGGTCGTGGATCCGGGACAATGGTATCAATTCCACCTCCGTGTGTTCAGTAAGCCCATTATCGACCTGTGCGATCTGTGTCACACCCTGCGCCATAAAGGTATGAACAGAATTTCCCATTAAGGCAGGATTTGGTCGAAGTCTACCCAGGCTAATCAACTCATTAACCTTATAACCGGTCTCCTCGAGACACTCTCGCGCGGCTGCCTCACGAGGAGCCTCACCTGGATCCACAAGCCCACCGGGAATCTCCAGGGTAATTTCTTCACTGCCGTGGCGATACTGCCGGATACAAACGACTTCCTTAGCCGGTGTTATTGGTACCACATTCACCCAGTCGGGCGAGCCAAGAACATAGAAACGGTGCTCGCTGTTATCCTCAGGCGAAATGGAAACCGATTCGTTCACCGTAAAAACGCGACAATCGGCAATCTGACGATAATATTTACGATGCCAAGGTCTGATCATGGAAATAAACCGTGATATATCCTCTAAAATTATGGTATAACTTGCAGCCGCAATGAACCGATCACCTGCACCCAGTTCTGCAAAGCAAGAAAAGCTCGACAGCGTTGCCGTTGTCTTGTCGGGCACCTGTATGCTCCACTGTTTTGCACTACCGGTTATGGTCACGCTTTTTCCAATTTTGCATGGAAGCCTGTTGGATGAAAAGTTCTTCCACCTCATCATGCTGGTACTCATCCTGCCAACAAGTCTCATCGCACTGACTCTCGGATGCCGGCATCACAAGGATTCGCTAACCATGGGCCTTGGCGGTCTGGGTTTGACCATTTTGACCTTGACTGCACTTTTCGGTCATACGTGGTTCGGTCTGGCGGGCGAACGAATCGTCACAACTATTGGCGGCATCATCCTCGCAGCCAGCCATATTCAGAACTATCGCTGTTGCCGACGGGTCAATTGCCAGCACGACGGTGCGAAAGACTTGCGCGCGTTTCGCGATGTCGACGGAACTTGAAATAGGAGTCACCGCCTGGAAGTTTGGTACGGCGGCTGAGCTCGCCGAACAAGGCGAAATAGCCGAGACGATGGGATTTCATTCGTTCTGGTTACCGGAGAGTCACTTTGCCGGTGAAGCCTCGATCCCGGCTCCATTGATGTTGTTAGCGGCCATCGCGAGCCGTACTTCAAGAATCCGCCTCGGCTCCTCTTCCTATTTACTGCCCATTCGGCATCCTGTTCAGGCGGCGGAAGAAGTTGCCGTCCTTGACCGAATTTCCGGCGGAAGAGTCATATTGGGCGTCGGACGCGGCTATCAAGACGCCATGTTCACGGCGTTCGAGATACCTGCAAAAGATAAAAGAAAGCAGTTCAAGAAAAATCTCGAAATCATGATATCCGCATGGCAGGGAGAACCCATCGCATTTGAAGATGGCGAGCCCGTTCAATTGGGGCCCCGACCTATCCAGGTCCCACACCCACCCTTGTGGGTTGCGGCCTTCGGCCCACTGGCGATCAAGCAAGCTGGCAGTCTCGGGCTTCCTTACCTGGCCTCGCCGGTTGAAACCATGAATACGCTGGTCCGCAATTACCAGCAACATCGACAATTCGCTGCCGATTGCGACCATAAACCCGTCACTGCGATACCCGTTATGCGCACCGTGTTTATCAGTGACAAGCCCCGGATCACGAAACTGGCAAAAGAACAGCTTCACAAGGAGGCCGCGCATCGTATGCGTGAACCTGCCAGCGACCCTGATCAGTGGGCACTCATTGGCGACCGGGCCTATGTCACAGATAAGCTGGCGGAATACACGGAAGCTCTCGATATAACGCATCTCATTGCCCGGAACCGTATTCCCGGATTGGACAAGCACGAGCACATCCGCTCACTTGAGCAGCTTGCACTGATCGCCCCAAACCTTCCCCGTTTCAGTCGACAATCTTGATCAATTCTCCCGGTTCGGGCTGACCATGTGGGTACAAGCCGTTCATTACACGCAACTTGTCGAGGCTATAATTCGTAATCGGCGACTGCTTCGCTAACGATTCCATTGTCGTACTCTCTTCGGCCCTGACTACCTGGATTTTTGGCCGTTTTGCCCTTCTGAAATCTTCGCGATTCATTCGATCAAAACTAAAGATTGTGGCGATAAAATCCCGGTCATTGGCGAGGTTGCGCAAATCATGTTTTCCGGCGCCCCGCAGAATATAGGCGATACCCCGACGCTGGTCATACAAAATGACAACCCGCACGGGCCTTCGCCCAAATGGCGTATCAGCCCTGTCTGCAATACCAAGGTATCCGGGTAACCCTCCTACCGTGACTTCCCTGCCTTCACGTAAATCCAGCCCGACTCGCTCTTGCAGATATTCCTTTGGTTCCACCCCCTTGGCTAATCGCCCGGTAGAAAGGGAGACTATGGCATCTTCTACCTGCGAGACAAACTGAACACTGTTCCCCGAGCTTTCAATTCGCCAATTTTCCGGGAATGACAATTTGATACCGAGTTTCGGGTGATAGAAAGTGTTGCCTCTTACAATACCAACCTGTCGCCTGGGTCCATAGTGCAGCCCGTTCAGTTGCTCGAGAAACTCGTCGGTCTTTATGAACTCGTCGTAGTCTTCCACCAGGTTGCTCGATTCACGAATCACTTCCTTGTAACGTGTGTCGTGATCCGGGTGGGTCGATAAAAACCCGTGATATATTCTGGGCTCACGGTCCTCGGCCCGGGCCTGCTCAACCTCAATGCGATCCTTGGCTTTAAGTATTTCTATGGTCTCGAGCATGGCCTCCGGTGAGTAACCCGCCCTGGCCATATATTTCGCACCGACTTTATCTGCCTCGAGCTCATGCTCGCGACTATAACCCGACAGCAGAACACCACCGAAGATACTGCCAAGTTCGTAAGCAGCCGGCGTACCTGTGGCAACTGCCGCCACCTGCGACAAAACCTCGAGCACCTTGCCGCTGCGCTGACTCTTGATGGCATGCTTTTCAGTCACGTGGGCAATTTCATGCCCCAGTACCGCGGCCAGCTCGGCTTCCGAATTCATGTGCATGAGCATCCCACGAGTGATATATATATACCCTCCTGGCAATGCCATGGCGTTAACCATTTCATCATCGAGGACGGTAAACGTGTAATCCATGTCGGAGCGGTCACTCTGCGCGGCAATTCGCTGACCTACCTTATCGACATAGTTCTGCAGCGCTTCATCCTGGTAATAACCAAAAGCGGCAACGATCTTTTCGTGCTCCGCCTTGCCAAGCTCGAGTTCCTTCCTTTCCGACATGAATAACGGGCTGGTAGCCGCCACAGCGCCGCTGCTCGCCAGCAAAGCGATCAAAACCCACGCGCGATATTTCATCGAGTTTAATCTCTCCTGATTCCGGTCATAATATTAGATTAACTGGTCCGTAATAAGGAGTCAGCCTGAATCAAATTCCACTAAGTTGTGTCTATATATGACCGGAAAACACGCGAAAAAGTCCCGAGACGCGATATATTGGGTGTTCCATGAGAGCCATACTAAAAGTTTTATTCTCCCTTTCCGTGGTCATCGCCACTCAGGCGGTGATCGGGGCTGCCACTGACCCTGCAGAAGACGCTGTCGGAGAGGAACGTGCACAGCTGGCCCGGATTCATGAGCAGAATGATGAATTCAACCTGGCCGTAGAGCAATACGAAAAAGCAGTTGACGAGATCGAACTCGTCGACGGCCAATTCACCGAGCGACTAATCGAGCCATTAACCGGTTTGGGACGCAGCTACCTTACACTGGATGAATATGAACTGGCGGAAGAAGCCTTGAAGCGGGCGCAGCACCTCACGCACAGAAACCGCGGTGTCCACTCACTATCCCAGGCACCGATCCTCGAAGTACTGACGCAAACCTTTTTGCAAAGAGACCAACCGCTGAAGGCGGACCAGCAACAGAAGCTCGCGTTATATATCAGCGAGCGTCAGTATGGCAAAAGCAGCCCTGAATTGGTGCCTGCACTCTACAAGCTGGGCGATTGGTACATGAGAACGGGGCAGTTTCGCGAGTCCCGGAAGACCTATGAACGCGCTATGGAAATTATCGAAAGCGATGGCGGCATTCATGATCCACGGTTACTTAAGCCATTACAGCTTATTGCCGAAACACGGCGACTGGAAGGAATATGCTGTAGCTACAAAGACCTCGAGGAAGCCCTGGAAATTATCGAAAACAACGCCAACGTCACCAACGAAATGGTGGTCAGTGTATATCTTTCCCTCGGCGACGCATATCTGGTCAGCCATGATGAAGAGCAAGCACATACGTTCTACAAGCGTGCCTGGGATTTGAGCGACAAGGATGCTGACAAATTCAGCAAGCCTCGAAAAATTGCCATGAGCGAAGACCTGGATACCAGGAGTCCATCTTTTACCCGCTACTACCGAATTGAACGCGACGTTTTCGGCCAGAGGCAGCTTCAGGAAATGACGCCGGAAGAGAAACGCGCACAAGAAAATCAGCCACCTCAGGAATTTCTATTGCCAAGTAGCGACGAACATTACAATATCAGGATTGCTGATGCAGTAGACAGATTTAATGATTATATTGAGCCGGTCACTCGCCTCGTTGGTGACCCTTTCAAGTTCAATTACCAACAGCTACGCTACATATTGCCATTGAATAAACGTGACCTGGAAGAATTGGCTGATCTGTACATGACTATGACATTTACCGTGGAAGCAGACGGTGACGTGGAAAACGTGCAAATTGTAGACTCGAACACGCCAACGAGATTAAACCGGTTAATGGGCAGGGTACTGCGTAAGACACAATTTCGTCCGGCGTTTGCCGACGGACAGCCGGTGAAAACCGATGGCGTTAAATTGACTCAAACGTTTCAATGATCCAGGGGTTAGACATGCCTTATCCCGGAAAACAGGGGCTTGCTGTACCAATACCAACGTTGCGATCTGTTGCAAGAACATTGCTCATATGTCTGGTCTTACCCATCGCCCATGCCCAGACCGAAATGAAGTCTTACGTGAACTATTTGGTCAAAGATATCTCATTCATCGACGAGGCCCGCGAGACACAATTCGCTGGCGCTTTCACGCATATTCATAACGAAGCATACGCGGAAGCCGACGATGCGTTACAAGCGTTTCTCGAGCTGCATGAACAACCGATGAAAGAAGAGAATCCGGTCGCTTACGCCGAGGTACTCACTAACCTGGGTATCGTCAAAGCGCTTCAAAATCGCGTCGAGGAAGCGCACGCCGCGTTGAATCAAAGCATAAGGACGTTCGAAGCGGCGGAAGGGCCCTTCACTCAGCGTCTTATAGAACCTGTTATGACAAAAGCGCTCATTCACGCCTCACAGGACATGTACATAGAGGCCGAAGACCTCCTCAGGCGCGTCCAACACGTTATCCATCGCAATGCGGGCGTTTACAGTCCTCGCCAGGTGCCGGTCATTGACCGAATTACGGGGATCAAAATTCAAAAGGGAGAAATGATCGAAGCGGACCGGGCTCAAAAATTCAAATTAAAAATTCACGAGCATACATATAGCCGTGACAGCGAAAAAATGATCCGGGCACTCCAGGAAATTGGCACCTATTTCGCGCACCGGGGAAACATGCTTCCGGCACAATCCTGGCAGAGTCCAGAGCGAGGGCAGTATCGAAACCAACTATTCGACGAGGCAATTTCCCTTTATGAAGAAGCGATTCAAATTACCGAAGAAAAATATGGCAAGAATGATCTTCGCGTCATTGAGCCCCTTCGCGGTCTTGCGCGGGCAAGGCTGCTGCAGGTTACCGGGCGGCGACATGCAGAGGACGCGCTGGAGCGAGTGGTTCAAATCGTTGAAGAGCATCCCGGTACTGACCTGACCGACAAGGTCCGCGCGCTGGTCGATCTCGCTGATGCCTATCTCATCACTGATGACGCACGAGCCGAGGAGACATACATGACGGCGTGGGACCTTATGGCCGATAGACCCGAGTTGAGCGACCTGGGGAATCAGTTATTCGGCACGCCGGAACGCCTTTACCCCAGGTCGCCGGGTGTTATCGTACTCGATCGTCGGCCCTTCAACACAGAAGAAGGAGAAGACCTTTATGTTGATGCGGAATATACAGTCACAGCAAATGGCAGGGTTTCCGACGTCAATGTGGTTGACGGGAACGTACCCAACGCAGAGAAAAGAAGCGTACGCAATTATCTAATTCACGCGCGCTTTCGCCCCCGCGTCGTCGACGGCGAGTTCCAGGACACAACAGGATTAATGTTACACCAACCCTTTATCGTAGAGAAAAAGGACCCTGTCAATGATGTTACCATCAGTGTGGACACCGGTCCGTAGAGATCGGTCTGGTAACGAATTACACCTCCGCATCGACCAGAAATTCCCGTAACTGATTCGCCAATCCCTTACACGCCGAATTACCCGGACGCGCCATAATGGGAATGGGTACAATCAAACCTGCGAGATAGGAAGTACCGGTAGAATCAGCGCTGATATTACCCGAGGTGGTGAGATTCTCGAGATCCCAGATTGAGGCTTCATAAGACGCATCCTGTTCCCAGTAGGTCATACCGAAACAGCCGCCACCAAATGAGCTGATGGTGCAACTAAAGCTTCCGCCCTGATCAATGGTAATAGTATCGCCGTCAATCCAGGCCAGATAACGCACGTTCTTTTCGTTGATGCGGTCCCGAACACCGGGCTGTGAAAACAATTCAGCCAAATCCTCAGCGGATGTTGGCGCCACTCTTGGCTCAAACCAGGGATATAGTTCGTCTTTGAACTCGCGCTGAGAAATCAACCGTATTGGATTTTCGCCTTTGGCCAATGCATCGGAAATGCACTGGGTAAAACTCTCCTCGGTTTGCCGATCGTTATAGCTCGCCCGACCCAGAATAACCAGGGCTTCATCAGCACTAATTCCAGTATTAGCATTCCTCGACTGCTCAAGCCTGGTTGACGCACAACCGCTAATCATAATGGCCACAACGACCATGGTCAGATACTTGTTCATGCTCATTCCTCCGTATGCCCGGATTGGCGAGAAGCCAGCCATTGCGTTATTTCAGGCTGATCCGCAAGGTTCGTGGCAATTCTCGCCCCGCCGTCTCGTATCGCCAACATTGTCGCCTCGCCTAAAGCGTCACCGTGTCCAAATACGCCAGGTTCACTTTTGCCATAGCCAACGACATTCCAACTGCCCAGTCGCTCACCGGCTGAATCATAAAGTACGATTTCATATTCGATGGATGCGGAATAGAAGTTCAGGCCCGAGATCTGAGGTGTCAGAAAGCCATATTTGGCAACCCTGGGTACAATGATGCCATCAAACCTCTCCGCTTCAGATTCCGCCAATGGCGGTTCACCCGTTTCGCTGACCGATTCGAACATTGCATCAAACAGATTTCGAAAGAAGGCAACATTCTGGGCTCCGAGATTCACTTTCCAGGTACCCGCCTGCTCGATTACTTCTTCGTGTTGAAAGGTCTTGAATTCGTCGGAGAAATATACGCCTACGTGCAGTGGCATCTTCGCCACCACGGGTGTGGGCACACCACCCTCCACAGTAACGTTAGTGGTACACCCTGTGAGAGTGCAACCTACCACTAACCCCATGATGACTTTCATCAATCTGGACACGATAATCTATTTGGCTCGCTAGAACTGGATTAGTTCACTCCCCGCATACAGGGACTCCCTCCAGGCAGGGGCTCCCTACGTACAGGGACCGTGCCAGTCGCCGCAGACTTCCCACTTTGTCTACCCGACCTTCATGGCATGTTAACACCTCTGGGCGCAAATCCCAGTGATTTAAACTGCAGGAGATGACACTTACCTCATAACGAGTAGAATTGAACAAATAAGACTCTCCACTGGTCAAATTACAAAGCGACCGGGAATATATTCAGCAATAATTCAGGTCTCTCGGAATATATATTACTCTGGGCATGGGCCAAAGTCGCAAGTGACAGGATAATGATGATCAGTAACGCTAACATATTGAAAATTCTTGCATTAGGTTCAGTTCTGTCCCTGGCCGGATGCCAATCTCCGCAAACATCGACACCGCCGAGTTCGAGTCCACCTTCACCCAGTTCGAGCCCGTCATCGCCGAGTTCAAGCCCATCTTCACCCAGCTCGAGTCCATCGTCGCCGAGTTCAAGCCCATCTTCATCCAGCTCGAGTCCATCGTCGCAAAAGTCGTCTCCGTCTGCCGGAAAAACACCATCGCAGCAATCCTCCGAATCGGACCGCACCGCCAGCAGCGGGCAAAGTGATCCCGGTGGCGAACAGAAAGGTTCGCAGAGTGAAACCGGAGAACAGTCTGCTCAATCAAAGGCGGGTGGAGATTTACAAAAAGCCGGGGAGCAGGTTGCCAAGGCAGGGCAACGCGTTGGCGACTCCAGCTCGGCATCCAGTGATGCTCGCGGGCAGGGCCAGGACGAACCTGACCCGTTGATTCCGGAAAGTGATAGCGCTGCCTCCTCGGATGTCGCAGGAGCAGCGGAAGCCACGCAAGTCGACGGGCAAACACCAGGTGGCGGTGACGGCGCCACGAGCGAAGAAGTTGCCGCGGCCCAGGCGGCGTTGGAACGCGCCGGTATCGCATTACAGGAAGCCGGCCAGGCAGTAAACAGTGCCGAAGGCCAGGCCGGTATGGCAGAAGCCGAAAAAGCCCTTTCCGACGCGCGGGTTGCGGTTATTGTCGCCAGCGAGGATCTGCGCGAGGCCCGTGAAGCCGCAGGCGCTGACGAAGACGGATCCTGGCAGGAGGCCAAAACAGCGCTTGACGAAGCAAACCAGGCTATCGTTACAGCCAGCCGAACTGTATTGTCAGCCGGGACAGAATACCCGGCGACAACCGGCCGCGGGTCTGGTGGCAAAGGTCAACTCGATGAAGAACTGGACGAATCCCTGGCTATTTTTGAGGGTAAAATTCAAGATGCCCGTCAGGACGCGATAGATAGCGAGCCGCCACCCAGCGAGGCGGGAGATCCCGCCGGCAAGACCGTGGCCATTGGAACAAGCGGTGGCGCACAGCAAACAGGATCCGGCGAGGAAGGGGATCAGGCAACAGAGTCCGAGTCCGAGGATGGCGAACAACAACAGACAGGGCGCATGCCGGGCCCAGGCGAGGTACAAACAGCCGGTGGCCCCAGGCAACCACCGGAAGACATTCCTGACGGCCAGGATGATGATATCGTCGCTCAACAGCTTAGAGAAGCCGCCATGGCGGAAACTGATCCCGAGCTGAGAGAAAAGCTTTGGGAAGAATATCGACGTTACAAGGAAAATATCTCCAGGTAATTAATGTCAGGTATATCGATGATTGCATTTAGCGCAGAATCTAACAAACTTTTTAAGTCACTGCTGATTACAACAGTATTGGCGGCAACTCTGGCGGGGTGTTCTTCCACCAAAGTTATCAAGGCAAATTCTACGCCCCCTATTCAGGCTTCTGGCGAAATTCGAGCCAACGCCCGTCTGGATATCGGCATTCAACCGCTGGATACCAATATTCCCGATCAGGAAGAACTCGAGGACGCACTCATTGTTCCCGATGTTCGCCGTGCGGAATCCAGATATATCGCCTATCACTTAAAAGACACGCTGGAACTTACCGGACACTGGGGTGCTGTGCGAGTCATTCCTGAAGATAATGAGACGGTACACCTGACAGTGAGTGGCAAGATTCTGACTTCCGACGGCGAAAAGCTGGAGGTACGTGTTAGAGCGCAAGACTCTACCGGGAAACTTTGGCTGGACAGAAAGTATAGCGACAACGCCAGCAAATTTTCTTATGAAGAGATCAAGGAGGATCCGTTTCAGGACCTGTACAATGACATCGCCGACGACTTGCTGGCGGCCAGACAAAAACTTGGCGACAACGAATTGGCAGAAATTCATCAGGTGACTTCGTTGAAATATGCTCGCACCCTCGCGCCCGAGGCATTTGACGACTATGTTACTGAAACCCGAAGTGGACGTGTCGAAATCAACAAGCTGCCGGCCGAAAACGACTCCATGATGGATCGAGTCGAAAGAATCAAGAAAAAGGAATACATATTCGTAGATACGCTCGACGACTACTACGGCAGATTCTACCATGACATGAAGCCTTCCTATGACGAATGGCGATTTGCAACCTACGAGGAAGCTAAAAAACTTCGTGAAATGGAAGCCCAGGCGACCAAACGATTGCTCGGTGGCGCGGCCATGATCGCCGGCGGTATTTATGCAAGCCAGCAATCACAGGCCGGGACCTACGCGGGTCAGGCAGCCAGTGCCGGCGCGGTTATTGGGGGTATTGGCGCAATAAGGAGCGGGCTTAATAAGAAGAAGTCGGCCGAGATTCACGAAGAATCGCTAAAGGAGCTCAGCCAGTCCCTGGGCTCCGAGATTACGCCCTTTGTACTCGATATCGAAGGGCGAACCATCGAACTTACCGGTACCATTGATGACCAATACAAGCAGTGGCGTGAATTGCTCAGCGAAATTTACGCCGAGGAAACCGGTATTCCGGTAGAATAAACTCTATTACCACAACTAAACCTGATTCATGGCGCTTCAGTTATTCGAAGGACAGGACATTGGTGCCCATTATTCACTACTTCGTCGAATCACAGAAAGTGAGGTAGGTGAAAATTGGCTGGCACTCGACAAAGATCTCAATGAACGTGTTGTCCTCAAAATATTCAGGGAACCGCTGAATGAATCGACACGAACTCTGATCTCTGCCAATCTGTCGTCGCTGAAAGGCCTGATCCATCCCAATATAGCGCGTATATATAACCTCGAGGAGCACGAGGGCACGGATTTCGTTTCCTGCCAATACATTAGCGCTGCACGCCCCTGGGAGCCTTCTGCCGAATCCTTTACGGCACAATGGCCGTTTTTAAAGCAAGTTTTCGATGCGCTTGAATTCGCCCACGGTTTATCACTGGCGCATGGTCACCTGCACCCTGGCAACTTGTTGATTGACGACCAGGACAATCTATACATCAGCGATTTCGGCTTACCCGCCGATCTTCACCACAACCATCAATATCGGGACTATCTCAGCCCGCAAATTCGGCAAGGACAATCGGCGGATGTAACCGACGATATTTATTCACTGGGCTCTCATCTGTTCCAGGCCCTGACAGGCAGACCCTGGCACCCGGGAGAATCATTTAAATCCGACTCTCCAATACCTGATGATGTCCGTCGTGTGGTTTCACAGATGTTGCAGGACTCGCCATATGAAAGACCATCGCGCATTGGCGTTGTCAGAGAGATTATCGAACAACACGCGAGCAGTGAGGAAACAGCAAGACCCATCGAGATCCATCGTCCAGGGTTCATTGGACGATCCACAAATCAAACCTATCCGGAACCCAATGTACGTGCATCCACAAGCCCGGCACCAGCTCATCGATTACCACGGGAACGCCGGCTCATATCAAGTTCGGTGGCACTTGCGGGATTAGCCATACTGATCTTGTTGGCTGGCGGTATATTCTTTCTGCTTCCGGAAAATGAATCCCGGCCCGAATTGGAACCCATAGTCCCGGAAACCACGAGCCCGGCGACCGAGACGCAGATCCGCACACCCGATGCAGCGCCCGAACGAGGTCCTATCGAAAATGCCAGATTGGAACGCCTGAAAGAGAAAGGCAAGGAAATCGCCAATGAAGTTGTCCGCCTGCAGATCAGGCTCGAAGATCGAGGTGTCCGGATCTGGGCGCCGGAAGAGTACCGGCAGATTTCGGCCCAGGCCTCACAAGGAGACGATCTTTATCGTGAAGGAGAATACCGGAAGGCCATCGAGGCTTATGAGAGTGCCACAACCGCGTACCAGGAACTCCTGGACAAGGCTGACACCGTCAAAAACGATAACATTGAAGCAGGTGAAGAAGCCCTGGCCAATGGAGACGTCCAGACGGCGCTGGAAGCCTACAGCATTCTTACCGCACTCGAACCCGACAACGAAACCTTCCAGAAAGGGTTGGAGCGGGCTGAAAACCTGGATCAGGTACTGTCTCATATGCAAGCTGGCCGTCAGCTCGAGAACCAGGGTCACCTGACGGATGCTCTCGAGAGGTTCCGCAAGGCACGGGAACTGGATCCCCAATGGAAACCTGCCCCTCAAGCCATAAACCGCACTCGTGACAAAATTGCCCAACAGGAGTTTACAGATGCCATGTCCCAGGGGTTTATGGCCCTGGCGGAAGACGAATACGAAAGGGCACAGGAGGCTTTTAGTCAAGCTCGGAAGATCTTTCCTGACTCCAGGGAGCCTGACGACGGGTTGAATCAAGTCGCGCTCGCAAAAAAACTGGATACTATTGAAGCCCACAAAGAGGCAGCCGAAGAGTATGAATTATCGGAGCAATGGCCAAAAGCCATAGAAGAGTACGAGGCGGCGCTTTCAATGGATGACACGCTCACATTTGCCCGCGATGGCATCGAGAGAGCGACGCATCGACTGGAAATCAACCGGGAACTGGATAAATATCTCGACCGACCCACGCTTATGCAAGCGGACGAGGAGCTGTCTGCCGCGAGGAGTGCGATAGCAAAAGCAAGCCGACTCGAAAATCCGGGGCCCAAACTCAAACGAAAAGTAGATAAGCTTTCTCGTTATGTTTCTGTGGCCCGTGAACCTGTTTCTCTGCAGGTGACCTCTGACAACAAGACTGACGTAACAGTATATAAAGTAGGACACCTCGGCAAAATCGAAACAAGAGAACTGGAACTACACCCCGGCGAATATACTATTGTTGGTAAACGGGAGGGTTATCGGGATGTACGAAAAACGGTGACTTTATTGGCGGATCAAGAGACACGATCCGTACACATCAGCTGTACCGAGAAAATTTGACCATGTCCGACCAACAACCAGAAAACCCGACCATTGAACCGGCCAAATTTAGTCGTGCGGAAACCGGCAGGCAACGGCCACGTCTCGTACCAAGACCAATTCCCATTGTTGTTGCGAGCATCTTTATTGTACTCGCGCTGGCAACACTGTTTATGTTCACTGCCCGTGCCGTGCGGTTCGATATACAGCCGACTCCCGACGCGCTTGAAGTGACCGGCGGACTATTCACGTGGCAGTTCGGAGAACGGTACTTGATGCTCTCCGGCACCTATACGGTAACAGCCGCAAAGGAAGGCTACCATAACCTGGTTGAAGACGTGACAGTAGGAGAGGAAGCAGATCAACGATTTTCCTTCACAATGGAAAAACTGCCGGGCATTTTAACGATTAACTCCAGGCCGGTGGAAAATGCCGACGTCATTGTAGACCAGAAACACGCGGGGACAACGCCCCTGACCATCGAGCAAATCGAACCGGGTATCCATGACATAGAAGTCAACTCTGACCGCTATCTGCCGACATATACGGAAGTCGAAATCAAGGGTATGAGACAAGAGCAGAGGCTTGAGCTCGAACTTGAACCGGCCTGGGCAGAGGTCACATTGAAATCATCCCCCGAAGGGGCCACCGTAAGCATAGACGGTAAGGAACGAGGCGAGACTCCCGTTACTCTCGAGATTTTACAGGGCGAACATCAAGTTGAAGTCAGGAATTCCGGATATAAAGTCTGGCAATCTCAAGTGAACGTTACCGCCGGCGAAGACAAGGAACTACCTCTGGTCGAATTGGTTAAAGCAGATGGCAGGGTGTCTGTGACCACTGATCCGCCAGGCGCTAACGTAACAATTGGGGGACGTTATCGAGGCCAAAGTCCACTCGAAGTTTCACTTGCGCCCGGCGAAACTTATCAAGTCCTGCTATCCACATCGGGATACCGGGAAGTAGAACGGACACTGGAGGTAAACCCTGACGAGGACGTCCAGCTTAACGTCAAATTATCTCCGGTTCTGGGTGAGGTGAGAATCGAAGTACAACCATCGGGTGGCACTCTCTATGTTAACGGCGAAGCAATGGGAGAGCCGTCACAAAAGTTGACATTACCAGCCAGGGAGCACGAAATCAGGATTGAAAAACCAGGCTACGCGACTCACACACAAACAATCACTCCCCAGCCGGGTATCACCCGTCAGCTCATGATTACATTGCTGACGGAGGCGGAAGCTGAGATAGCACGCATTCCGGAAACCGTTACGACTCCTCTTGGACAGGAACTAAAACTGGTTATTCCAGACAAATTGACTATGGGAGCGGGCAGACGAGAGCCGGGGCGCCGTTCCAACGAGATCATTCGGGAAGTTGAACTGACACGCCCTTACTATCTGGGTGTACACGAAGTCACAAACAAGGAGTTCACCCAATTTGACCCGGACCATAAGCCCGGATTTCTCGGAAGAGCGCTGTTGAACCGGGACGAACGACCTGTCGTAAACGTCTCATGGCAAGACGCGGTGGAATTTTGCAACTGGTTGAGTGAAAAACAGGGTTTGCCGAAAGCATACAAACGAGTGGGCGGCGAATGGCAACTGGTCGAGCCTGTCAATACCGGCTACCGATTGCCAACCGAGGCTGAATGGGCGTGGGCTGGTCGTTTTGCAGGCGGCGATAACCCGACTTTGTTCCCTTGGGGAGAAACTCTACCGCCACCAGAGGAAGCGGGGAACTTCGCCGACGAATCGGCCGAGGGTATGGTGCCCTACTACCTCAAGGGATATAACGATAATTTCAGGGGGCCGTCACCCGTGGGATCCTTTCCGCCTAACGAGCTCGGACTACATGATCTCGCAGGAAATGCAGCAGAATGGGTTCATGATTATTACTCAATAGATCGTCCCCGGGAAACACTGGTTGATCCCACCGGTCCTGAGACGGGTAATTATCACGTTATCAGGGGGTCAAGCTATATGCATGGCCGTTTTGGGGAATTACGCTGGACCTTCCGGGACTATGGTGATAAACCAAGACCAGACGTGGGCTTCAGAATTGCGAGGTATGTGGAATGACGACAATGATGAAGTTACCAGGGCACAGGCGCATCAGACAGCTTCTGTTCTGCCTGACCTTCGCCGTACTTTCTCCGGGTATTATGTCTCAAGAGTCAGGAGAGGAAACCGCCACTTCGAACACGGGAAATTCAGACCCGACCAACGAAGATACTCAACAGCCCGCTGACCATGAGACCGGCGAGCCGGACTCCGGTAAACTGCGCCAAAAGAAACTCGGTGAAGCATTCGAAGAGTTTACTCCGAGCGAAGAGATCAGCGCCGACAACGTGGTTCCGTTTCCGACGGACATCTGACGAACAAGAAGGTCACATGAGAAAACAATTACCGGTAGAATTCATTTTCCAGCTGTTTTCCCTGATTATTACAATAATCATTATACACGGGATCTACGTCTCGGTTATCAGGCCCAATGCCAGAGCCGTGCTGGAAGAACAGGCAGTTAAAATCAACGCCGATCCCACTTATGTCCCGGAACGCTCGCCTTTTGTCGTCATCAGGGACTTCGAGCAGGAAGCGTGTTTTATCCTGGGTTTCTGGGCACTGTCGTTAATTGGTTACAAGGCCTGGCTTACCTTTAACGAACGTAAAATGCTGGCTCTAAACCTTGTCCCGGCAAGCGAGGGTACCAGCATACTCCCTGAAGACACCAGAGAATACTCACGGCCAATCCAGGCATTGCCTGAAGAACAACAGAGCTATCTGTTATCTCGCACTTTGTTAACCGCCCTGCATCGATTCAGGTCAACGCGAAACATCCAGGACGTCGCCAGTTCCGTGCGGGAAACCTGCGAATCCGAATCGGAGCGTCTCGATTCCGAGTTATCCATGGTCCGGTACATTGCCTGGGCCATTCCGTCCATCGGGTTTCTCGGCACTGTACGAGGCATCGGCCAGGCATTGAGCCAGGCGCATCAGGCGGTTCAAGGGGACATAGCGGGCGTAACACAAAACCTCGGTATCGCTTTCAATTCAACTTTCGTTGCCCTGTTGATCAGTATCGTCGTTATGTTTTTGCTGCACCAATTACAACTGGCGCAGGAGCGCCTGGTACTGGATGCGGAAGATTACTGCGACAACAATTTGATCAGACACCTGCAAACCTGAGCATAAAAAAGGAGTGGCTTTTGCCATTGGGAATCTTTGAAATAAATGATGCCGGCATTCAGACGACCATAGATGGTGACATCGTCAATGTCAGCCCTGGCTATGCAGTCCTTGACGGCGAAAAGCTGCTTATAGGCGAAGAAGGCATGGCCAATTCACGGCTCCTGCCACGCTGGACCAATAATCGTTTCTGGAACGAACTCGGCACAGACCCAATTACCGGTCAAACTGCCAATATTCGCCATCATGCCGACCTGGCGTTCGCCCATCTGGAATCTTTGTGGCAATCGGTTCGTGGCCAGGTCGATGAGGTGGTCTTTATCGTGCCCGGGTTTTATTCCAGAGAACAGCTTGGATTGCTGCTGGGCATGGCACAGGAGTGTGATATGCCTGTGGCCGGAATAGTAGACAACGCGCTTGTGTCGGTGTGCCAACAACCGCTGACGCCCACCACCCTCCATCTCGAGATTTACCTGCATCGAATTACACTCACAGCTTTGTCGGCCGACGGCCGCCTGGCCCAACGCGAGACACAAACAGTCACGGAAACAGGCCTTTTCACGCTTTGGGATCGATGGGCCAATGTCATCGCGAATCAATTTATCCAGGCCTCACGGTTTGATCCATTACATCAGGCAGTCAGCGAACAAAAACTTTTCGATCGTCTACCAGACTGGATCCAGAATCTCCGCACTAATCGAGGTAATACCTTTGATCTCCACGTGGGTGAAGTAAATCACTCCGTTGCCGTATCGTCCGAGCAACTTATGAAGGCTTGCGCCAGGATTTATCCCCTGATCGTCCAGGATATTCGTTCCCTTGTACCTGCCGGGGAAATCGCAAATTTGTATATTAGCCACCGATTTCGTGGGTTCCCCGGCTTCGAAGACTCATTGCAACTGCTGAACAACGTGCGATTGTTCTGGCTGGAACGCAACCACACTATCAATGGCGCGCTCGCACACAAGGACAAAATCGTATCCGGTTCAGATGCCGTCTCGCATGTGGTCAACCTGCCCATCGAAGGCGCACAGCAATCGCGATCCGTTTCAAGATCCGCGGGGCGGCCCACTCACATGTTATCAGGTAACCACGCTACAGCCATTGGCACCTCTTTTAAGCTCGGCGCGAACCTGAACGACGGGATCAGCGAGGATCTCGACAATCCCGTGGCTGTCTTGTATCCGAGAGGCGACAAGCTGATCATCGAAGTGCGCGACAACGAACGTGTGAAAGTGAATGACCAGAGAGTTGACCAGGAAATCAGCCTGGCAGCCGGCGACCGGTTCACTATCGATGGCCACGAAATAACCCTGATTTCGGTAAGTAAGGATGGCCGCTAAAAGACGTACGCTTACCGTTTTCAGCCTGTCCTTTCTGGACATCATGGCTTGTGGATTTGGCGCTGTTATCCTGATTTTTATCCTTATAGACCATGCGACGGAGGTGAACTCACAGGAGGTTAATGCCGAGCTCATGGCTGAAGTCAAAAAAGTTGAAGAGGCACTTGAGACTGACCGACAAAACCTTGTTCAACTAAGGAATACCGTTGAACAAACCGAAGAAGAGGTTGTAACGACGGATGAGAGAATTCGTGAAATTACAGAACAGATAGAATCCCTTGAAACGCAGATTGCTGCGGCATCTACGCAAGGTGCAAGCCAGGACGATTCCGTGGAACAACTGAAACAGGAAATAAAACAACTCGAAGAAGAACTTGCAAGTCTTGAAGGAAGTGTGGCTGCCTCCGAAGAGGCCGGTGAAAGCCTTAGATCTTTTGTTGGCCAGGGAAACAGACAATATCTGACAGGGCTCAATGTCGGCGGAAAAAATATCCTCATTCTACTGGACGCCTCGGCAAGCATGTTAGATAGAACTATTGTCAATGTAGTAAGACGCCGAAACATGTCAGAAGACAGACAACGCGACGCACCCAAGTGGCGACGAGCGGTGCGAACAGTCGAGTGGATTATCGCCAACATGCCCACCGATGCGGACTTTCAGTTCTTTACGTTCAATACGCAGGCACAACCGATCATTGAAGATACTGAAGGCAAGTGGCTGAAGGCCGTGGAACGGGAAAATACCGACGCAGCGCTGGAAAATCTGAATCAAATTGTTCCCAAAGGAGGCACCTCCCTGCATCATGCTTTTGCGACAGCACGCAACATGAGTCCGCAGCCTGACAATATATTCCTTATCATCGACAGCCTGCCAACAACAGGTCTTGAAGCCAATGACAAGGGTACGATTACAGGATCGGAACGGCTTGATCTATTCCAGGACAGCCTTGATCAGCTGCCCCAAAATATACCGGTGAACATAATCCTGTTCCCCATGGAAGGCGATCCCGTTGCTTCCCCAAGCTTCTGGCGCCTCGCTCAGATGAGCGGCGGTTCATTCCTCAGCCCATCGGAGGACTGGCCCTGATGAAGACACATCGGCGAGAAAGCGAAGGGATCAGCCTGTCATTTTTGGACGTTATCTCCTGCGGATTTGGTGCGGTCATCCTGTTGTTGGTGCTCACCATGGTGTTTGAGCCCGTAATCATTGAGAATACCGTCCGCAATCTCGAAGGCTATCTGGCCGACTTGCAGGAAGAACTGACCGAAATCCGTGGCGAAACTCGCGAAATCAATCGGGAAATGGTACGCAAGAAAGACCTGAAGGAAGATAAAATCGAACGCCTGAACCGTTTGGAAGCCAACCTGCAAGCACTCCGAAACAAGTACGAAAACACGACCGACAAGACAAAAGTAAATAATAAAATCGAGGGAAGACTGGCCCAGGCGAAACAATCGCTGACCGAAGAAATGCAACGGTTATTGGCAAGACAACAACAGGATTTCGAGAACGATAAGATTGGCGGCATACCCGTGGACAGCGAATATGTCATCTTTATCATCGATACTTCGGGCAGCATGTTCAATTACGGCTGGCCCCTGATGTTACAGAAGGTCGAAGAGACCTTGCAGATTTATCCTCAATTGAAAGGCATCCAGGTGATGAACGACATGGGCAATTACATGTTCAGTCAATATGCCGGTGACTGGATCCCGGACACACGAGCACGCCGGCAAGCCATCATCAAACGACTTGAGAGCTGGAATGTGTTCAGTAACTCGAGCCCTGTTGAAGGTATCACCAAGGCTATAAGTACCTACTATCAACCCGGCAGAAAAATCAGCCTGTATGTCTTTGGCGACGAGTTTACGGGCCGGTCCATTCAGAATGTTCTCGACACGGTCGATAGTATCAATCGGGCCGACGAACAAGGTAATCGGCTGGTACGAATTCACGCGGTCGGGTTCCCTGTACAGTTCGCCAACCCGCCACGTTACCAGGATACCGGAATCAAATTTTCGATTTTAATGAGAGAGCTTTGCCGGCGGAATGGCGGAACTTTCGTCGGCCTTAACGATTTTCGTGCATTTTAGGGCACCTGCTTGCCGCAAGAACATTTTTTATTTGCTTACTTCAGACACAGCGCCAGCTATACCTAATCCCGGGACGGTATTCGATACAGCCAGATAGAAATCGTCAAAGCCAACAAGGCCATCAATAATTGTGCGTAGAAATTGTCCAGCACCAGAAATATCGTGATGGAGAATGAGGCCGCGATCAACATAATAGCGCTAATCTTCGCGCGCCGGGGAATGCTTCGATATTGCCGCCATTCCCGGATATAGGGTCCAAATCCGGGGTTCGCCAATAGTCGCTCGTACAGACGCTCCGATGACCTCGCGAAGCACGCGGCTGCAACCAGCAAAAACGGTGTGGTCGGCAAAACCGGCAGGACCACGCCGACGATAGCCAGCCCCACTGCCAGAATCCCGGCCGTGATCAGGAAAAACTTTTTAGTCTGCTCCTTCATTCACCCATTCTTTGTCGATACCCGAGTATTCATTTACCTTAAATGGCAAACGCAGACAAGTCCTGGCTTAGCCTGCAGGGCGATCGAGGGTACGGTATAATGCCAGGTTAACGCCAATGTGACAGAGTTAATCTTTCGCTGCTAGAATCATCGGCTTTGCAAACAATTAAAGTTTATCTATGACAACAAAACCTGATATGCGCCAGGCATTTGGCGTGAAAATTCTGAATTCCAACCACAAAGATATCCGGCGTCTCAAACGCGAAGGCTATGTCGCGGAAATTCACGGCAATAAATTCTGGAACTCCAGCTTTCTGATCATGGATTACCTGAAAAAGAACCCATTGAAGAAAAACGCCAAAGTCTTGGAGATTGGTTGCGGCTGGGGGCTTCTGGGTATTTACTGTGCGAAGGAATTTAACTCGAAGGTGGTCGGAATCGATGCCGACGCCAATGTATTGCCCTATATGGAGCTACACGCGGATATCAACGGCGTCAAGGTTGAAGCGGTCAAACGTTCTTTCGAAAAATTGAGCGTGGATTACTTAAAGGGTGTCGACACCATTCTCGGTGCCGATATCTGCTTTTGGGATGAAATGACCGGTGTTTTATTTAATCTCATCAAACGGGCCAAGCGTGCCGGGGTCCGACAGATTATGATTGCCGATCCATGCCGACCTCCTTTCTCGGACCTGGCCGAGATCTGCGAAGACAAATTTCACAACGTGGAGCTGATCGATGCCCGCGTCAGCCGACCAGTCAAAGCTTC
Source organism: Pseudomonadales bacterium (assembly GCA_040905125.1). Taxonomy (GTDB): domain Bacteria; phylum Pseudomonadota; class Gammaproteobacteria; order Pseudomonadales; family Azotimanducaceae; genus JBBDSF01. Next base: position 56,438 of record JBBDSF010000131.1, read on the forward strand.
CGGTGAAATTTTGATCGTCAAATAAAGTCATGTCGCACAGGACATAACTGTCGTTATTTGGCATGCTCCCCGGTTATAGGAACGAACCGAACCGGCAGAGTCGTCCTTCTACTCAAACTGCCATCTTCGCCCTTGGTGACCACAATCAGTTCCTGGCCCTGAAAACGGTCACCCACCGGCATAACCAGCTTGCCCCCGGTTGCAAGCTGATCCGTTAAAGTCTCGGGGATCTCAACTCCTGCTGCGGTCACAATAATACCGTCGAAAGGTGCATGTTCAGGCCAACCCAGCATGCCATCATCATGCTTGACATGGACATTGTCGTAGCCAAGTTCCTTGAGTCTTTCGGTTGCCTGCCTTGCCAGGGATTCGACAATTTCAATGGTGTAGACTGCATCCACGATCTCTGCCAGCACTGCTGCCTGATACCCTGAACCGGTACCCAGCTCCAGTACCCTGGAATCACTGTCGACGCCCAGTAACTCGGTCATCAAGGCGACAATATAGGGCTGGGAAATAGTCTGGCCCTCGCCGATAGGTAACGGATTATTGTCGTAAGCACTATCCCGCAATTGATCCGGCACGAATCGATGCCGCTCGACTTTACCGATAGCTTCTGCAACTGCGGGATCCATTTCATTGCGACCGATATACCCGGAAGTTCGCCGGAAGTCCTGTTTTATCTCATTAACCAATTTTTCACGCATCGCGTCCCAGTCCCTCTGCTGCCGCGCATCCGCACTGACCACCAACAAAATCGCGGCTAGTATCAATATCGATCTGCCCATTTCTTCACACCTCACACTGCTGGATACGGTGTCCCGTGTTATTATCCACCGTAACATCGTTTCGGTCGAATTAAATTGGGATTAACTAAGGGGAGGCATCATGCCGGAAGAAATGGGCATCTTTGAGGTCATGTATAACTGTCGCGCCATGCGGCGACTGGATACCCGTGAGGTACCCGAGGAACTGCTCGTTAAACTCATCGATGCGGCCAATCAAGCCCCGTCTGGCTCCAATCAACAAAATGGACGCTGGATCATTGTCCGCGATGCGGATCAGAAACAGAAATTGGCCGACCTGAACCGAGAAGGGGTGGATGCCTATATCGGGCCGATCAGTGACCGTCCAGGTTCCCTGCCCCACCAGCCTGAAGCCAAGCGGAAACGAATGCTGGACGCTGTCCTCTGGCAACGGGACCATATGCATGAAATCCCGGCGCTTATCATTGCCTGCCTCGAATTCGACAATCCGGTCGATAACGAGACGGTAGCACGGGGTGCGGGGTCTATCTGGCCCGGCATCCAGAATCTGTTATTGGCGGCAAGGGCGCTTGGCCTCGGCGCCGCACCCACCACACTGGGCCTGCAAAACCCCCGTGCCGTCAGGGAAGTTCTCGATCTTCCGGATACTTTCGGCGCTTATTGTCTGATTCCAGTGGGCTATCCACTGGGAAAATTCGGACCCGTAACACGCAAACCCGTGGAAGAGATTACCCGGTTCGACCGTTGGTCGTAGACTTCACAGGCAGCGGTAAAATATTCAGTGTTGGACAAACGAAGCCTCGAAGGGGTCTGGTTCGCACTGTCAGCGTACCTTTTTTGGGGACTCGCAGCCCCTTATTTCAAATGGCTCGAGCATGTCGGACCGTTTGAAATTCTCAGTCAACGGGTACTGTGGTCCGTAGTCCTGCTGCTCGGACTCCTGGCCGCCACGAGACAACTTGGCACCTTACGCATTCCGCCACGTTCGCTAGGCAAGCTCATCCTGACCTCGATGCTGCTGGCGGCAAACTGGCTTATTTTTATCTTCGCGGTCACCAACGACAACATTGCTGCAACCAGCCTTGGGTACTTTATCAATCCCCTCATCAGCGTGCTGTTTGGCATGATATTTTTGTCAGAAAGGCTTCGTCCCCTTCAATGGGTTTCCATCATCATCGCGGCAGCGGGGATTGCCTTTCAAATATTTTACTACGGCCAGTTACCCTGGCTATCACTCGCCCTTGCTTTCAGCTTCAGCTTCTATGGTCTGTTGCGCAAAAATCTGAACCTTCCGTCGATAGCGGGGCTCACCATTGAAACGCTGATAATATTACCGGCCGCCATCGCCTATCTGGTCTGGTTGCACGTGAACGACAGCATGGACTTCGGTCATCTCGATCTGAAGACCGACGCCTTACTGATTATGAGCAGCGTCGTGACCTCATTCCCCCTGCTTTGTTTTGCGGCAGCGGTCACACGTTTATCGTTGACGGTCGTTGGCATGTTTCAATACATTGCACCGAGCATGTCTTTAATCATCGCCGTAACGATTTATAACGAACCTTTCGGCATCGATCGTATGGTGACATTTACGTGTATCTGGATAGCGCTTGCCATCTTCACCGCCGAGAGCTGGTATTTTCACCGCAAAATCGCATCCAGGTATCAGCCGCAGGCATCCAATTCGGCAACAACCATCAACTAAGTTACCTCTAAACAAGTCCGCCGCTGGTCAGCGGGTAGGTGGCACCATTACGGCGATCCTGAGGTGGCTCCTTCCCACCTGCCGTTTCCAGAACGCTTGTGAATACCGACTTATGGGATTTGTGCGCTCACTGGGCCGCAAGAGATCTGCGCACCTCATCTGCCAACCTGGCAAGTTTGACTGCCTTGCCTTCCAAAGCCGTAAAGGCATATGGGTTAAGGAATTGACGCCCCCACAAGAAATTACGGTCTGCTGGGTTAAGGTTGGCCTCATCGCAGACCTCTCGCCAGTTCTTGCCAATACAACGAATCTGCGTATCCATAATGCCAATAGCGTCTTCATCTGACAGCAGGAAATGATGCGCGGCGTCAAGGCAGGTCGCAATGCGGCTCATGCGGTTATTGTCCGTAATCAGCATGGCCTGGCTCGCCTCCTGCCCCGTGCGCCCCTGAGGGCAGATGTCGTAGGCCGGAGTCAGGGTTAGAGCTTCGCCGTCCCAGAAAGCGGCATGATTCCGGACATGGTCATCGGTATTACCACAAAGAATGTTGAATACAATGCGGGAGAACAGTTCTATTAACGTGGCAGGCGCATCGGTAAAGCGATGCCGAACCATGTCGGCCAGTTCACAGTAGCTCGCATAGCGAGCCATCATTTCGTCCAGACCGAATATTGTAAGCGCTGACACCATAATTTTGCGCTGCCAGCCCTCACCAGCCCTTATGCGGTCAAAGCGCTCCACCAGCAGGACATCTTTCCCGGAAGCAGGAACCAGGGACACTGGTGCCGCGTCGATACCACACAGTAACCCCAGGCGCATCGCTACGAATTCAGCTTTAACCACACTGTAAACGTCGGAAGCAGAGGAAAATTTAGCCACCAGTTTGACGTCGCCATCCTGTACGAGCGCTTTCGGGCGCGCCCCGCCAATCGAGGTGCCGTGATGCAATGCCTGGCCCAGCTCCGGGGTTAAAGGGATGCCCTTCTCGACGTGATCAGCTGACTCCATAAGCTCTTCGAGTGTAGCGTTATTTGGCGCACGCGGTTCGTATCGGGTCGGCGAAATCTGAAAATCGAGTGCCCCAATCCGATCGGAGCCGGATTCCAGCAAAAAAGTAATCTCGGATAAATCCAGCTCATCGAGACCCTCACGCTTTGCATCGAATTTTCGGTTCAGGATGACGCGTCGTCCCCATGCATCTGGCGATGCATCACGGATGCTGCTGGGCATGGTCAAGCCAGCCGGTGGAGAAATTTCACCTGACCTGAGCGGCAACTCCGGAAGATAAAGTGGAATGGCGCCCGGCCGCTCAAGGTAGCTCTTACCATAGTTGAACACGACGACACCATCATCGGTGCTCAGACGACCGGCCACAACCGGTTCAGTCGCCTCCGGGAGCCAGACCCAAACATACGCCTCATCATACTTGGGAATATCAGAACTCATCGACCACCTTCTTTCTTGCTTTATGGATGTGCTTCGGCAACACAGAAATCCGGTCGTCTATTCGCGAAGATAGTGCAGCGACACCTTTCTCATCAGTATCGAAGAGCTTTACCCCGACGAGTGCTGCAGCTTCGAACATGATGCCAATCGCAACCTTGGGGTCGCCCTTTTCAATGCGCTGCACAGTACTGCGGGCGATGCCCAACCGTTCAGCGAGATCCATTTCAGTCATTTTCCGCTGCTTGCGCCCGTGCTGGATCAACCTGGCCATGAGGGCAATACCTTCCAGCGTATATCGCGCATAAGCTCTTTTCTTTGAAACCATAACATTACCCACAAATTGATTTGCCTGGCGGTCATATCTAGATCATTTGACCGACACACAACTCATTCTGGTGATAAATAAAGAAAATGTCAAGTTTAATGACCGCCACAAGCTTCATATAAAGCCAAAAAGACCTGTATAAAGGTCATTAAGATCTATATCTATCAAAGAAGCTGCAAATGCTTCGTTTATGACTCCGCAAACCACGGCACTGATATCTATGCGATAACTGCCTCGGTGCGGGAGCAGTGGACAGATCTGATTGGTGACGCGTGGGTATGGTCACGCGTCAACGCAGGCCCTCACGACCGCGACCCGATCTTTGAGGCTGCCGCGCATACTGCGCCTCGCCTAAATCGACGCGGACTCCGATGGCATCGTCTTCGATCGTCTCGCACGCCGCCATGGCAGCAGCCAATGCCTCGCGGGCACACGACATGGTTTCACAAATCATCATGTCTACGTAGGGCACTATGAGCGAGGCCTGCTCCCGGTAAAGCGGCCTGATTTCCTCGTCAGGGGCAACGAGGAGGGCGTTCGCAGACCAGATTGTGTGGGGAATATCAACGCCACGGGCACGTAATTCCCGCCCCATGGATTCGTCCAGCAATATCGGCTGGTCAATTTTTCTCATGCTCGCTCACGAATGTTGGGTAAATTGCTACAATACCAGTCTTGATCCAGGGGTTCAGAAGTCTTGTTGAATCAGCTAGCCATAATTTCAACTTTAGTCGTCCTGCTTGCAACACCTTCGACGTTGCTGGCCGCAGAGCGTTCCATGATGGATGAGGTGTGGAGCTGGATTTGCGGTATGGTCGATGTATGGGAAGTCGCGTGTGAATTCCAGCGCGTTGAGACAGCTTTACAGGACTACGAAAAGGAAACCGGCAGAACCCTGTCGCCGGGCGCAGGCCTCGACACGCTGGTGGAGCAGGGTTATCTCGACTCGAACGACATCGAGGATCCCTGGGGAAACACCTATCGCTATCGAGTCAGTCTCGATGGGCGGGGCGGCTACCTGGCTTATCTTTCTTCAGCCGGGCCTGACGGCGTCCACGGCACGGATGACGATCTGGGCAACTGATTGACGACCACTCGTCTCCGGCAGCCCGACGCCTTTATTCGCTTGAACCTTGCCGGCCATCCAGGGCCGGCTGCGGCACGGGATTTCGCTACTCGCTCATCCCTGTGCTCGCTTAACGCGAAACAATGGTCGCGAATAAAGGCGTCGGGCTGCCGGAGACACTGGCTCGTTCACATTGGTCAGGACATGTTAACCACGTCTGGCGCGTTCCCTGCTTTCCAGCACACTGCGAATACTGTCGTGCTCGGCCTCATCAAGTGTGAACTTTGAAAACATATACGCGCCGATCATATAACAAACCAACGGGAACAATCCGTACAGGAATACCATGGCAACCTGCACGGTCATTGTCTGTTCCTGATTGGGCACAAAGCCGGAAAACTGCAGCACATAGCCCGTAATAAATATCATCACACCGGTTGCGCTCTTGTGGACAAAATTGAATGCCGCAAAGTATGAGCCTTCCTTGCGCTCACCTGTCATATATTCATCATAGTCGATGATATCGCTTTGCACCGACGGCGCTATGGTTCCCCCACAACCCGCCGCCAATCCGGCAAGTACGGCCAGCACGAAGATCAAATAGACTTTCGCGTCCGGCGCCAGCCATGGCAACGCAAACATGCAGCCGAAGGAGAAGCCCGTCAGTATCATCGAGAACATCCACATCCGTATCTTGCCGAATCGCCGGGATAAAGGGATCCACATGGGGACAGAAAAGGACGATGGAATCATATAACTGAGAATGACAAGGGGGGCCAGCGAAGGCTGGCCGACTACGTATTGGGCAATATAAAGGGTCAACAGACCGATTACCGCACTACCGATATGCTCGATAAAGGACACGACCAGCACCAGCCGGGCATGAACGTTTTGCCACACGTCCTTGAAGGCACCAAACGGCGAGTCGTTCACCCGACCCTGGAAATCGGGTCGTTCCCGCAACTTGATAACCGCATAGGCGATCAAGCCGGCAGTAACCAACGCCGCCAGCCCGCTAAGATAAAAGGCCGTAGACCTGACTGCCGTTTCGCTGGTTTGTTCAGCATTGATCAACAGTTGCATGCTGGCCAGCGCGAGAATCGAGCCAATGGTAAATGCCGCATGGCGAAGGCCATACAACCGGCTCCGCTCATGGTAATTGGGCGTTAACTCCGCACCCAGGGACATATGCGGAACAATAAAGATAGTTGCCGCCGAGTAGAACCCGATAACCGCAACCGCCATCCAGGCAATCAACCAGCCACCGGACAGTGAGGGCAAGGGGGAGAAAACCATGACGAAGGTGACAGAGATCGGCAGGATACTGATGAGCAGCCACGAGCGGCGCCGTCCCAGTCGATTACGTGTGCGATCACTAAGGTAGCCTACCAGAGGATCCGTGACAGCATCCCATACCCGGGATATACCGAATATGGTGCCCATGACGGCAGGTGCAATCAGCAACACGTCCGTGGAAAACTTCATCACGTACAGGCCGAGCAGCAGGTACATATACCCCGCTCCCACACCCGGTGCCCCGTAAGCGGCAATCACGCTCCACTTGAGCCGGTAGCTGTCGGGCGCAGATTCCTGCGGCGCCACGATGTCGGTCATCTTACCCCCTTTCGTCTTCCCAATATATCGTGTCTGTCATTTGAAGACTAGCGCGGTTCCAAACTGGACGCGCTGGCTGAAAACACGTACATTTGGACCGTCGGTCAGCCAGAACGACCGGCTGACTATTGGCACCAACAAGTGTACTAAGTGGTATTCCGGTTTTAAAACGGAACAAGGAGCTTTGACCATGACGATGCAACAAACGCCGCTGTTAATGTCCCGAATTCTCGGCAGAGGCGCCACTCTGGACCCCAACGAAGAAGTCGTCACACTTCAGGAAAACGGTACCCACAGACAAACCCTCAAGGCTACATGGCAAAGAGCCAATCAACTGGCCTCGGCACTCGACAAACACGGCATACAGGTGGGCGACCGTGTCGCCAGCTTTATGTGGAACAATTACCGTCATCTCGAGATGTACCAGGGCATCCCTTCAATGGGTGCCGTACTGCACACTCTTAACATCCGCCTGTCGCCCACGGACCTGGAATATATCATCAATCATGCCGAAGACCGTGTTATTGTTATCGACGAGGATTTGTTGCCATTACTCGAACCACTGGCAGATAAGATCCCCTGCGTTGAATTGTTGGTCATATGCCGCCACGGAGAAGGGGGAGAAACATCGTTCAGGAATACGGTTGACTACGAAGAGTTCATCGACGGCCAGCCTGTAAAATTTGACTGGCCGGAAATTGACGAAAACTCACCCATGGGGCTTTGCTATACAAGCGGTACCACCGGTAAACCCAAGGGTGTCATGTATACGAACCGGTCCACCTATCTGCACACCATTACCCAGGCAATGACCGACGCCATGAGCATATCGGCAGTCGATTCTGTCTGCGGTATCGTCCCCATGTTCCATGCCATGGGTTGGGGAATCCCATACTGCGCTTCCATGCTGGGCTGCAAACAAGTAATGCCCCACAAGTACATGGTGCCGGAACGCATTGTTCAATTGATGTCGGACGAAGAGGTAACGATCTCCGCGGGTGTGCCGACGATCTGGCAAGGCGTCAGAAGCATATTGGAAGCAAACCCCGATAAATATGACCTGTCGAAGCTGACACGATTGACCTGTGGCGGCTCCGCGCCACCGGTTTCAATGATGCGTTGGTACTGGGATACCTACGGGATTGAAATGGTCCAGGGCTGGGGCATGACGGAAACCAATCCTTTGGGCACCCTGTCGAGGAAGGTGGCCAAGCGCTCTCACCTGAGGTTCACAGAGGACCAGCAGTTCGAGAATGTGGGCAAGGCCGGTCTGCTCATGCCAGGACTCGAAATGGAAATTGTCGATGAAGACTGGAACCCGCAACCGCACGACGGCGAGACCGTGGGTGAATTATTGATTCGAGGCCCCTGGATTGCATCGGAGTATTACGAAGACCCACAGCCGGACAAATTCCAGAATGGCTGGCTCGTCACAGGTGACGTGGCCAAGATCGATGCTGAGGAATATTTGATTATTGCCGACCGCTCCAAGGATCTGATCAAATCCGGCGGTGAATGGATATCCTCGGTGGATCTTGAAAACCATATTGTCGGCCTCGAAGGCGTCAGCCAGGCTGCCGTCGTTGCCCAGCCCCACCCCAAGTGGGATGAACGGCCCGTGGCCATCGTGGTGCTGGTAGAAGGCTCTAATGTAACCCGGGATCTGATCCTCGAACACTGTGCAACAATCTTTGCCAAATGGCAGTTACCTGACGACGTCATATTTGTCGATGACATCCCGCTGACTTCCACGGGGAAAATTGACAAGAAGCGTATTCGGGCACGGCTGGAAGATCAGGATTATAAACTGCCGGACCTGCGAACGGCGTGAACAAAAGGAAATATAATGACACGATACAAGAAAATTTTGCTGGCTATCGACTTCTTCCCGGACGGTAAACAGGTTATCGAGAAAGCGGTTCAGATGGCCGAAGACCACGACGCGGAGATATTGCTCATACATGTTTGCGAACCCATGGTCACCGCGTATCCGGCGGACGGTATCTCAGGCTGGGGACCGCAAATGAGCACATTGCAAACGGAAGTGCGTAACGATGCCCGGAAGAAACTCGATGAGGTAGCCGGCAAGTTAAAGGTCAAGGAAGCCAATACGTTTCTCCGGGACGGCAAGGCTTCTTCGGAAATCCACCAGGTGGCTGAGGAAAATAAGGTAGATCTTATCGTCCTGGGGACTCATGGTCAGCACGGCATTCAACTGATTCTTGGTTCGACGGCCAACAGCGTCATCCATGGTGTGTCTTGCGACGTCCTGGCCGTACGCATCCACGAGCGGTCAAGTCAATAAACAAGCATGATGGGTTAAATCCATTAGTTGACAATATGCGCGTGTATTTCATCCACGGTTGCATGTACTAAATCCTTGTCGAAGGATTTGACAACCATCTTTTTGCAATTGTTCGACAAGGATTTTCGCAGAACCCCCAGAAAATGGGGAGAACCGACCAGGACCAACGCATCAAAATTATTCTTCACTCTCTCGTCTTCCAGATAAGCAGCTATATCCCTGGCGAAGGTGACCGCTTCATGATTTTTCGTGACATCATCCTTGCCAAGGGCGTGATTATTGCCGCCACTACTCTGGCTTCTGCCGGGCCGGTCCGTATCCAGATCTCTTTCATGCAATCGGCCAGCCGGGTTAACAAGATCATTGATTTCTGTTAAAGGTCCCAGATTGGTTTGTGAGCTGAAAATACGAGCCCTGATACTTTCCGCAACAACAATGTAATTCCTCATAAATAAATTCCTTCAGCAAACGACGTCACAACACCGCCATGATATCGTCAATTCAGTGCCGGCAAAATGACATTGATCAGCGATCACTCAGTCGTAATCGGGACTCTCTATCCGCTCATACACCGAAGTCGACCCGTCCTCGCGCACAAGCAGCACATCAAAAGGCTGAAATTTCCCCATCTCCATACCCGGACTCCCCATCGGCATCCCCGGCACCGCGAGACCCTTCGCGCCGTCCGGCGGATTTTCGAGGAATGCGGTAATCACTTTGGCCGGAATATGACCTTCAAAGAAATAACCGTCCTTTGTGACACCCGTATGGCAGGACTGGAGCTGACGATGGACATCATGTTCGCGTTTGACAGCATTCAAATCCTGAACGTCCACCGGCTCCACTTCGAATCCGGCGCGCTGCATGTGCTTCACCCAGTCGCCACAGCAACCACAGGTTGCCGATTTGTAGACCGTCATGGCAGGTTTCTCGGCGCCCGCCTCCTCTGTCTGAATTATCAATCCAAAAGCCGTGCCCGCGAGCACCACCAACGTTGCTATTATGTATCCCGGTTTTGTCATCAATTTACTCCCTGGTTTCAGATACCCTCTATAGGTAATCTCTACACGTGTTATGACCTGGTGAACCCACCCTGGTCAGTTATTGTATCCGTTTTCATTCGTTCCTGTGCAACCAGCACCAATGCGTAGATTACAGGCAGGATCAACAACGACAACAGCGTGGTTGTCGTGACCCCGCCTATCATCGGTGCGGCAATCCGTTGCATCACATCCGCGCCGGAGCCGGAGCCCAACATGATGGGCAGGAGCGCAAGCGCCAGTGTCGTCGCGGTCATCAGAATCGGCCGTACACGCTCGGATGTACCCTTGTGGACCGCGGCAAATATTTGTTCGTTCGAAAGCCGGTTTCCGTCACTTTGCTCCCGGAATCGCCGTATCTCCTGATCGATAAAACTTAACACGAGTACGCCCGTCTCCACAGCGACGCCGGCCAGCGCAATGAAACCGACCGCAACAGCCACTGACAGATTGAACCCGAACCAGTAAAGCAGCCAAACTCCGCCGATCAACCCGAACGGAATAGACAACATCACCATTAATGGACCGGCAAGATTGCGGAAATTGAAATACAGCAAGACAAAGATAATCATCAATGCGCCGGGGACGACCATTTGCAATCTCTCGGCAGCCCTTTGCATGTACTCGAACTGTCCCGACCAGGTCAGAGTATATCCCGGCGGAATTTCAACCTGCTCTTCCAACACCCGTTTTGCCTTGGCCACGAATCCGCCCACGTCGTCCGTCTTCAGGTCCACATAAATCCAGGCGTTGGGACGAGCGGCCTCGCTCTTGATAACGGGCGCGCCGCGGGTCAACTCGATATCAGCCACCTGCTCAAGCGGAACCTGACCGCCCACCGGCGTCGAAATCAAGACCCTGCCCAAAGACTGCGGATCATCCCGAAAGTCTCTCGGATAGCGCAGGTTAACTGGGTAACGCTCCAGCCCTTCAACGGTGTGAGTGATGTTCATACCGCCCACTGCGGTCATAATGACATTCTGAATATCGTCCACGGTCAACCCATAGCGAGCAGCGGCTTCGCGATCAATATTGAAGTCCACAAAATAGCCGCCAACAGCACGGTCCCCGAATGCGGACAAGGTCTCCGGCAAGGTTTTCATGGCGCGTTCAATATCGGTGGATATTTCCTGAAGCACCCTCAAGTCGGGACCACTGACCTTGATGCCAACCGGCGTCTTGATTCCGGTTGAAAGCATATCGGTTCGAGTCTTGATCGGCATGGTCCAGGCGTTGGACAAACCGGGAAACTTGATGGCCTGTTCCATCTCACTCATCAGATCCTTAGTCGTCTTGTTGGGGTCCGGCCATTCTTCTCTTGGCTTCAGCTGAGCAATGGTTTCTATCATCGATAGTGGTGCCGGATCGGTTGCGGTCTCGGCCCGCCCTGCCTTGCCGAACACGGTTTTCACCTCAGGGAAGGTTTTAAGAATCTTATCCGTTTGTTGCAAAATTTCTTTTGCTTTCGTAATGGATACACCGGGCACAGTCGTTGGCATATAGAGTATATCGCCCTCATCCAGCGGTGGCATAAACTCACTACCCAGTTTGCCGAGGGGATACCAGGTAGCCGCCAGCAAGACCAGGGCAACCACCAGCGCGGATTTTCGCCAATGCAACAAAAACGTCAATACCGGAGAATGAATGAAGTGTAAGGCCCGGTTAATTGGATTCTTCGCCTCGGGCATGATTTTGCCCCGTATAAAGTAACCCATGAGCAACGGTACCAGTGTGATAGCGACGATAGCGGCTGCGGCCATGGAGAAGGTGCTGGTATAGGCCAGGGGCCCGAACAGGCGACGTTCCTGTCCCTGCAGGCTGAAGATCGCCGCATACGACACAGTGATAATCAATAATGAGAAAAAGATCGCCGGGCCCACTTCGATGGAAGCGGCCCTTATGGATCGCCACCTTTCTAAAACCGTCAGCTCGCTACCCTTCAGCCCGGCATCCCTTTCCAGGTGCTTATGGGCGTTTTCGATCAGTACGATAGCAGCATCCACCATGGTTCCGATGGTGATGGCGATACCGCCCAACGACATGATATTGGCGTTAACGTCGATGTATCTCAACGCAATAAACGCGAATAACAAACCTATCGGCAAGGAGACGATCGCCACCAGCGCCGACCGCGCGTGCAAGAGGAATATGGCGCATATCACACTGACAATAAGAAACTCCAAAGCCAGAGTTTCGGTGAGGTTTGCCACGGCCCTTTCAATCAGATTCTTCCGATTATAGGTAGGAACAATCTCAACCCCTTCCGGCAATCCGCCTTTCAACTCCTCAAGCTTTTCCTCTACACCTTGTATGGTCTTCAGGGCATTTTCACCGTACCGCATAATGACGATGCCGCCAGCCACTTCCCCTTCCCCGTTGAGCTCGGCGAGCCCGCGCCGCAGCTCCGGGCCAAATTTCACGTTGGCCACGTCCTGCAGCCTGATCGGTATACCGTCCTCAGTCACGCCCACGGCAACGGACCTGAAATCGTCCAGGGAGCGGGCGTAACCCTTCCCCCGAACCATATATTCAGTTTCCGCCATTTCGATCAGTCGGCCCCCGACATCCTTGTTGGACTCCTTGATGGCCTGCCTGACCTTGCCGAGCGGTATCCCGTAATTCAGCAACGCGTTGGGGTCCACCTCAATCTGGTATTGCCTAACGAAGCCGCCGACGGCTGCCACTTCCGCAACACCCGGGACTGTTTGCAGGGGATATCTCAAATACCAGTCCTGTATAGAGCGCAGCTCGGCAAGGTCATGGTGGCCGGTTTTGTCCACCAGTGCATATTCGTAGACCCAGCCCACGCCTGATGCATCGGGTCCCAAAGCCGGATTCACACTTTCCGGCAAGCGGCCGCTGACGAAATTCAACGATTCCAGGACTCTGGATCTCGCCCAGTACATGTCCGTACCATCTTCGAAAATCACATAGACGAATGAGAGCCCAAAGAACGAGTAGCCCCTGACCGTCTTTGCAAAAGGCACCTGTAGCATGGCGGTGGTCAGCGGATAGGTCACCTGATCTTCCACCACTTGCGGCGACTGACCGGGATATTCGGTAAAAACGATGACCTGCACATCGGACAGGTCCGGGATGGCATCCAGCGGTATGGTGCGCACAGACCATATACCGATCCCGATAATGAAAGCCGTTGCGAGCACCACAAGAAATTTGTTGTCCAGCGATATTTCAGTGAGGCGCTTGATCATCAGTCATGGCCTTCCATGTCATTGCCTTCCATACCTTGAGCGTCCTTATCATTCACGGCCTGCATCTTCGCGGTGGCCTCGTTAAGCCTGGACTCCGAATCAATGAGGAATTGACCCGACGTCACGACTTTCTCGCCGGGCTCGACACCCTCGAGGATCTGGGTGCGTTCGCCCGACTCCAGGCCGAGCGTGACTTCCCTGGGTTCGAATTTACCCGGGGATCTCACCACGAAGACCTGTTCACGGGCACCCGACCTGACGATTGCCTCTGTCGGCACGACGACGGCTTCCCGTTGCGTATTGGCAAGGATATTCACATTGGCAAACATGTCAGGCTTGAGGATTCCATCTTCATTGGGAAATTCCAGACGTACCCGAACCGTTCGAGACTGGGCTTCCATGTATGGATAGATATAGGTAATCTCGCCGGTAAAGGTTCTGCCGGGCGCCGCGACGACCTCCATCTCTGCTTTATCACCCTCCCTGATCCAGGGCAGCTCGTGTTCGTAGACGTCCACGTACACCCAGACCCGGGACAGATCCGCGATCATGAACAATTCAGTCCCCGGCGTGACATATTGTCCTTCCCTTACGCCAACTTTTGTAACGACCCCGCGAAACGGAGTATGAATGTGCAGGGTTCGGGTTACCTGCTTGCTTTCTTCGAGTTCCACTATTTGATGTTCCGGCACATCGAGCAGCGTCAAACGTTCACGTGACAACCGGGCAATTCGTTCGGCACGCGCTATTGCCTGGGCATCACCTCCCTGCCGCGCGTTTTCAAGGCTCCTGAGCGTCAACAAGTACTCTTCCTGGCTGGTCACAAGATTCGGCGAATAAATATCCAGCAGGATGTCATCCGCATTCACCCGCTCACCCGTCGTATTTACGCGCAATCGTTCGATCCAGCCATCGGTCTTGGGATGCAGACGGGTCATGCTCTCTTCGTCATAGTCGACCCGGCCCGGCGCCCGGACCACCCTGGACAATGACTCCCTTTGTACCCTCGCTGTTCGAACGCCCATGGACTGCATCGTGACGGGATCGATTGTGACGGTCCCGGGTATCTTTTCCTGCTCGTCATTGGCGTATACAGGGATATAGTCCATCCCCATCTCATCTTTGGCAGGTTCCGGTGATGTAATTTCGGGATTCATCGGATTCCGGTAATAAAGCGGTTCCTTATCTTCCTTTCCGTCTTGCTCCGTCGAGGTGCCCTGCATCGTGGATTGATCGGAACTGAACCATATGCCGAGGGCAATTCCACCGGCAAAAATCAAAATGACCAATACTATCTGAACGACCCTGTTGCTCATTGCGTTTCTCCCGGGGCAGACGTGGCAGCCAAAACCCTGTTTAAATCATTCTCAGGCGGCACCAGGAACCTGATCGCCGCAATCGATTTCAATCTGTCCGTTTGTATTCGCCGATACTCAAGTATGCTCTCCAGCAAATCGATATGTGCTCGCATCACTTCCGTGAAGTCGGACCGCTCGGCCTTGTACCCCATCAGGGCGGCCTCCGCCTGCTCGCGCGATTGAGGAAGAATCATGGACTCGTGCAACCGGAGCCGGCTGTTCAATCGGTCCAGTCGGATGAGCTCCTCATCGAGACGTGCTCTAAGCTCCTTCAGGAGATCGAGTCGCTGATCCAGTGCCGCGTTGACCTGGTGATTTGCAGAGGAAACCCTCTTGTCCTGGCGGTTTTTCGTAAACAGTGGCAGGCTGATTGACGCACCCACGCTGGCAAGGTCGGGGACTTCCGTACCGTCCGCACGCTCGGCATTGCGAAAAGAATAACCCGCTTCCACAGACCAGGCAGGTTTGTACTGTTCCCTGGCCAATGCCACACCCTGTCGCAACTTTTCTATTCTCTGATCCATGGCAAGAACGAGTGGATGGCGCACTATGCTCTCATACGCGAGGTCTTTGTCCGTATCGTCCATTTCCCACTCGGGCAATTCAGAGGGCACTTTACGCTGTTGATCGCGGCTTCCGATCCAACGTGCCAATCTGGCGTGCTGTCTGCCGATATTCTCCGATATTTTTACCTCGCGATCTTTGAGTCGCTGAAGCTCGAGCTCCGACCTGACGACATCATCCAGTCCCTTCTTTCCCGTCGTATAAAACGATTCGGTTACTTCCCTTAGCTGGACGAATAACGGCTCGTTCTCTTCCACGGTTTGCATCGCCCTTTCCCAGTACCAGGTTTCAAGCCAGATACTCCTGGTTTGCTGTAACACGGACAGCCGTCTTTTAACTGCTTGTTGCCTAATACGTCCAGCGTCAGCCAGCGCACTTTCCTTGCGGATGTCCAGCGTGTCACCACTGGGAAACGTCTGTTTTACACCCACCTTGAACTGATTCATCGGTTCTTTATCAAGCTCGAAATTCTCGACGGGAAGGTTCATCCAGCTAATCGACATCATCGGATCCGGCAACTGGCTGTCAGATACCGCCCGATCCTTGAGAGCCGCCGACTGCTTCATCAAGCCTTCATAGCCTTGATCGTTCTCAAGGGCTAACGACTCTGCCCGCCGCAATGACAGATCATCGGCCTGGGTCAACGGACAAGCCCAAACCAATACGCTTGATAGCAATGATCGAATCAGGTTTTTGTAAAATGCCATGGCAACATCCCTCTTGCGGACAAAAATAGTGTAACGACTACTTTTACGTGCCGGAGAATCCGGCAAGAGGAGATGCTATTTCAGAAACGTACAGAGAAACAGAAACAGATTGACATGTCTGGCTGGAGGGGAATTAAGGGGAACAGGTGCAGGAGCGCGAAACGAAAAATATTCGGCAAACCGGTGCACCATATCGTTATCGACCGCGACGAACTTGACAAGATCCGAGAGAACGACCGTTCTCCCATCAGTCTCGCAATAAGTCGGCATCGACTCACCGTCAATCTGCACACATTCGCTATGACCGTGATCGGATACGGGAACTTCGTTCACCGGCAACATGCACACAATCATACCGGCCCACAGGATAAAGACGCCCAAAATGGGTCTGCTAATCCATGTGTTCGTGCATAATCTGTTCAGGTTATACATTTGCGGTCTGATGGTGTTCAAGGGTTTTACAATTATCGCCCGGATACCAGGCGGCAAACATGATGCAGATCATGCTAAACACTGAAGTTACTTCAGGGTCAAGCGCTTGATCTGGCTAATGGAACCCTGCATGTAATAACATTGCCCGGTTATCAGTGGAACCGAATATTATGGAAACCTTTTCAAGCCAGCAGCACCCTATCAAGTCCCTGGAACAGTGGCTCGAACAAGCCAAACACACTGAGCTCCGGAATCCCTCGGCGTTCGTCCTGTCAACCGTCGATAGTACCGGTCACCCCTCATCCAGAGTGCTCCTGGTCAAGGAAGTCGTGCCGGAAGGAATTGTCTTTTATACCAACTATAGTTCCCGTAAAGGCAGAGAAATTACCGACAATCCGGCGGTTGCAGCCAATTTCTACTGGGATGTTCTCGGACGCCAGATCTGCATGCGAGGCTCATTGGAGAAGGTACCGCGGGAACAAAGTATTGCCTACTGGGAAACCCGTCCCCGGGACAGCCAGGTGGCGCAATACGTTTCAAATCAATCCGAGCCGGTGGAAAGCCGAGAGCGCCTGGAACAACTCTTCAAGGAAGCCGAGCAACGAATGACCAATCAAACGGTACCGTGTCCCGATACCTGGGGTGGCTATATTCTACGTGCGACAGAGATAGAATTCTGGTTGGCCGATCCCCGCCGGTTTCATGATCGTTTTCACTACCGAGAAACCAACGGTGAATGGAAATGCCAAAGACTTTGTCCCTGACCCTTAAGTGTCGTCATCATCTTTCATGAGCCACTCCACATCAAGCTCCCGGTGCCTTCCAGGAATCCACATAAGCCGTCTCCTCGACGGCCAGCGCATCGTCCGAGACATTCAGGGAATGCCGCGTATCGATCATGACGGCCACTTCGTCCACGAATGTCGGCGGATTTTCCAGACTCTTCTTCAGCGCCTTTGGATGTGGGCCATGGGTAAAACCACAAGGATGAAACGTCAACATACCTTTTTCTACATTGTCACGGCTAAAGAAATCGCCACGATGATAAAATAGCACCTCATCATAATCGTCATTGTTGTGATAAAAAGGGACCTTGAGCGCACCTTCATCGGATTCGACTGGACGTGGGCAGAATGTACAAACCACAAACCCGTTACCCACAAATGTCGTGTGAACCGAAGGTGGAAGATGATAACGGTGACTCATCACCGGACGAATATCGCGCCAGTTAATTTTCACCACGGTATTGTCACCGTGCCAGCCGATGGCGTCCAGGGGATTGAAAGGATAGGTTACCTTACTGATAACGTTATTTCGTTTCACATGAATTTTCCAGGTGTTCTCATCCTGCTGCGCCTTAAAAGACTCGTCTATTGACGGGTGCTCAAGGATAGCCGGATCAAAGATTGCGTTGGGGCCCAACATGCCCTTATCCGGTAAGGTATAGGCACCATCAATATTTTCTATCGCATAAACGTCAATCCCGGACGTGACTTCCACGCGCCAGGCAGTACCGCGGGGGATCATGATGTAATCGCCGTCGCTAAATTCGAGATGTCCATAATCGCAATACAAGTGACCCGAGCCTTCATGAATGAACAAGAGCTCATCTCCATCACTGTTGCGCACCAGATGATCCATATTTTCGCGGCAGTGCCAGACACGAATAGCGATATTTGTATTACTCAGCACCGGCTTCGCCTCCAACGGCGAGCCAACAGGCGCAAACAGGGGGTTCAAATCGAATGCGCGCGGACGCAACGGGCCTTCCCAGTCTACCCAACCCGTGGGCGGGTGTTTGTGGTGCATGTGCGTCACGGGTCCAAAGAACCCTTCTCGTCCCAATTCACGCTCATAGGTGCCTGCCGGCAGATCGCAGTGTGCCTGACGGGAAACTTCTCCTTCCCTGATCGGAAAGCTGATCCACTTTTTCGAACTCATGACCTGTCCTCGGATAATTCATACGGTCTCAGGAGTCATTGTCCACGCTCTTATGGACAATGCCAGACTTGGAAAAACAGGTTAAGCGAGGGCGGAAATCCGGTAAATCGTTGAGAATTCAGACTCCCGCCCCCGGTCGGAGCCGGGGACAGGCTTTCGCGGGAGTGACGAGAAGCAGACTCGATCAGAGGTTCTGACTAACTTTTATCACTGGGGCTTAGCCCTTGCCACGGGTCTTGGTCTTGCCTTTGCTGTAATTTTTTTCAAGAAAGTCGATAATTTTGCCTGCGACATCCTTGTTGGTCGCCTTCTCGATCCCTTCAAGACCAGGGGACGAATTCACCTCCATAACCACTGGCCCATGATTGGAACGCAGTATATCGACACCACAGACATTGAGTCCCATGGTGGATGCGGCCCGAACCGCCGTGGATCGTTCTTCCGGGGTGATCTTGATAACACTTGCTTCACCACCCCGATGAATGTTCGATCTGAATTCACCTTCTTTGGCCTGTCGCTTCATTGAAGCCACGACCTTGTCGCCGATCACCAGGCATCGGATGTCAGCCCCACCCGCTTCCTTAATATATTCCTGTACCAGTACACTTGCGTGCAAACCCAGAAATGACTCGATCACACTCTCCGCTGCCTTCTTGGTTTCCGCAAGTACGACACCGATACCCTGGGTGCCTTGCAGCAATTTAATAACCAGTGGCGCGCCGCCTACCATTTTGATCAAGTCCTCGATATCGTCGGGCTTGTTGGCAAAGCCGGTAACCGGTAAGCCAATACCACGTCGCGACAACAGTTGTAACGCCCTTAATTTGTCGCGTGACCGTGCGATCGCCACAGATTCATTAAGGGGATAAATCCCCATCATCTCAAACTGGCGTAAAACCGCACTCCCGTAAAATGTCACCGATGCCCCGAGCCGGGGGATTACAGTATCGAAGCCTTTTAATTCATCGCCTTTGTAATGTATAGAAGGCCGGTGCGAGGTGATATTCATATAACAGCGCAAAACATCGAGTACCTTGACCTCATGCCCACGCCCTTCTGCCGCCTCAATCAGGCGCCGGGTCGAGTAGAGCTTCGAATTTCTGGACAAAAGGGCTATTTTCATGGATTACCCCTGCGAGTGTGGGTGTGTCAGTAAAGGCTGGCAAATTTACCATGTCAGCACGATAAAGCAAGCCACCGTAACATCCAGATAGAATCTGCTACAATCGGCCTCCTTGCATAATCTCAGTCTTATCATGACAGCGACCGACAAAGCTGGCGAATTGCTCAAGGTTCTGCGCCTGGAAAGTATCGAAACCAACCTGTTTCGAGGCCAAAACGAAGCGCGCAACGGCGCCAGATTGTTCGGCGGTCAGGTGGTCGCCCAGGCACTGGCCAGTGCGGCAAAGACAGTGGACGAAGATCGCCCGTGCCATTCTCTACATGCCTATTTCCTTAGACCCGGCGCCTCGACCATACCTGTGCTCTACTCGGTTGAACGAATTCGTGACGGTCGCAGTTTCTCAACTCGCCGCATTGTTGCGATTCAGAAAGGGGAAGCTATCTTTAGCATGGATGTCTCATTCCAAATCCATGAATCAGGCTTGACTCACCAACATGACATGCCAGATATGCCAATGCCTGAGTCTCTTGAAGACGACATGGAAGTCGCAAAACGGATGCAGACCAAACAGGCACTGCCAGGCTGGTCAACCCGGGAACGGCCTTTCGACGTTCGTTCAGTCTATCCGCTGGATGAGAGCAGACCGAACAATAACATGAGCCCGGTATGGCTCCGCTTCCGACGGCCCGCGCCGGATAAGCGCTATTTGCATCAGTGTCTGCTCGCCTATGCCTCGGACATGGGGCTTATCGGAACGTCGATGCTGCCCCATCGTCATTCGGTAGACCGGCAGCGAGTTCAAATGGCGAGCCTGGATCATGCCCTTTGGTTTCACCAAAGCTTCGCAGCTGACGACTGGATCCTGTACATCAAAGAGACAACCACTGCCGCAGCGGCCCGTGGCTTCAACCGTGGCGCCTTCTACACCCGAGACGGTACACTGGTAGCCTCCGCACTCCAGGAAGGATTGATGCGCGAGATTCAGCTGGGACAAAGTTAAGGGCGGGGTCCGCCCTTTTTTATTGATTCAGCACACCACGACGCAGCTGATCTCTCTCAATCGATTCGAACAACGCCTGGAAGTTACCTTCGCCAAATCCCCGGTTACCCTTGCGTTGAATAATTTCGAAAAAGATTGGACCGATCAGATTCTCTGTAAAGATCTGTAACAAGATGCCCTGCTCCTTGTCGCCGTCGATCAATATCTGACGCTTTGCAAGCTCTGCCACATCCTCACTATGCCCCTCGACACGTTCGTCGATCATTTCAAAATAACTGTCCGGGGTCTGCTGAAACCGAACCCCGTTGTCTCTCAAATGATCGACCGAGGTATAAATGTCATCGGTACCAAGCGCAATGTGCTGAATTCCCTCGCCATGATATTCCCGGAGATACTCCTCGATCTGGGACTTATCATCGGCAGATTCATTGATGGGAATACTCATCTTGCCGCATGGACTGACCATGGCTCGACTCATGAGGCCGGTTTGCTGGCCCTCAATATCGAAATACCGAATTTCCTTGAAATCGAACAGACGCTCATAAAAGCCGGCCCATACATCCATGTTCCCCCTGTTCACGTTATGTGTCAGGTGGTCGACATAGGTCAAACCCGTTGTCTTGACGTCGAGGTCAACATCGACCGACTCAAAATCCACGTCATAGATGGTTCGATCGCCGTATCGATCCACCAGATACAGGCGGCTCCCGCCAATACCCTCAATGGCGGGTATATTGAGCTCCATAGGTCCCACTTCCGCTTCGACCGGAGTGGCGCCCAAAGATACCGCTCGTTCAAAAGCATACTGGGCATCCTGGACCCGGAATGCGATCGCGCAGATGGACGGGCCATGCATGTCGGCAAAGCGGCGCGCGAAACTCTTCCCCTCGGCATTAATAATGAAATTGATGTCACCCTGGGCGTGCAAGGTCACATCCTTATGACGGTGCCGAGCGGTCACCGGAAAGCCCATACGCTCGAACAGAGTTCTCAGATATGCGGGATCATCAGAGGTGTATTCGATGAATTCAAACCCATCTGTACCCATCGGGTTGTTTTCAGTTATCAAGACCTTGTTGGCTCCACTCATGTCTATCGGCTCCGCGCAGGGGTTACATTTGGCTCAGGGCTATTTATTTGGCTCAAGGCTGTTATTCGCATCTTTGTCTTCGTCGTCGATCATTTCCGCCAAACCGCGCCAGAATTCGTACACGCCATCCAGCATTTCATTGGCATCGTTGATGAATCGATTCTGGTCTACCTCGTTGTTGAAAAAGTACTCTTCGAGTTCGTCCTGGGTATGCTGGGCATGGTTGGCTTCGATTTTGGCATGCCAGCTAAAGAATATGAGCGGCAGGTCCGGGCATTCTCTTTCCTTGAAGATATTCCAGCCACGAATCAGCTCATCCCAGAAACCGGCCGCCGCCCAGTTTTCCACCGCAAAGGAGGCCGCATTGCCGGTAACGTAATCATCGCTACCATATAATCGAACCAGCTCATCACAGAAATACAGGGTACTCGGCCAGCCGAAACGCCGCTTGCCCAGATCCTTGAATTCCAGTCCCAGGTGTTCCGCCATTCGAAGTAAAAGCTCGAAATGGGCTGCACGAAACCGGAAGATGCCGCCGTCCACAGAGCCATCGGCTGCGCCCAGATCCTTATCCTTGCCTGACTGCCCGGAGCCGCCTTTGAAGGTAACGCCGATCTCATTAGCCAAAATTTCCTTACCGGCGCGCATTTCTTCGAGGGAATCAGCGTTCAACATTTTACGAAGCTGGGCCACAAGAAATTCGTTTGAGAATACGGAAAATTGTCGCAAGAACTCCCTTGCTTGCTGCACCGTAAAGGTGCCTTGTTCAAACCAGGGCGTAAACGGGTTCGCCACGATCACCGGATGCTGTAGCACCTCATTTTCGATGCGATCCTTGAACTCCCGGAAGTCATCCACGCGAGCCTGGTCATAGACACCCTTAATCAGCAGGTGTCGCGTCTCCTCGCTGAGTCCGTCAAATTGATTAGTCTCACGTTTGATCGATGTCGGCATCTCCATACCCTCAGCCTAATTGAGATTATTATTAGTATAGGAAACCGTGAGTAGGCTTTTTGAGCAAATTAATATACTGAAATCGTATATTTTAGCTTTTACATCTATTTTATGGTGATTTTATAGATGTTTAGTGGACTCTGGTTGGCGCTGCCAGCTATACCCATAGCCCCTTTGCCCAGTTTGAAAAAATATAATTTATATTCTGCTGAATATATTTTTGCCCAATATTCATGAATTTGGCTCAAACGCGCGAGGCAACACGAGACCTCCCGGCTACAAAACTGCATTCAATTAGATATAATTGCGGACATGCCAGCGAATGATGAACACTTGGTAGACAAAATTTGGTCTGCCGTAGGACGCGTTGTCCGTGCAATTGACCTGCAATCGAAACAACTGCGGCGCTTGGAATAGCAGGGGCTCGTTAAACGCGAACGTCAGACCGGAGGAATCGACGTCGCATTTGAAATCCACCCAATATTAAAACAGGAGAATTCTAATGAGCGCAGGATCAGGACCAGGACCGGTTGGACTCGATCAAATACCCACAGAACAACAATTCGACGATGACCCCACCGAAGTCCGGGAGACGGATCATTACCAGGCAGAATACGTCACTAAATTCGTCGAAAAATGGGATGAGCTGATCGATTGGAAAGCGCGCGCCCAAAGTGAAGGTCAGTTTTTTATCCAGCAGCTCAAAGCACGGGACAAACACTCTGTCCTCGACGTTGCCGCGGGCACGGGGTTTCATTCCATTCAATTGTTGGCCGCCGGATTCGACGTCACCAGCGCAGACGGTAATGCGGAGATGCTGGTGAAAGCCTTTGAAAACGCGAAAAGCCGCGGACTGATATTAAAGTCAGTTCACGCGGATTGGCGTTGGCTCAACCGAGACATCCACGGAAAATTTGATGCCATCATCTGTCTGGGCAATTCGTTCACCCACATCTTTGAAGAATCAGACCGACGCAGGTGCCTTGCGGAATTTTATGCCGCACTCAAGCATGATGGCGTGCTGATTCTCGACCAGCGCAACTATGACAGTATCCTGGACCACGGCTTCAGCAGTAAACACAGGTATTATTACTGCGGTGACCAGGTTTCCGCCGAGCCAGACTATGTCGATGATGGACTCGCACGTTTCCGATACTCCTTCCCGGACGGCTCGGAACACTTTCTGAATATGTTTCCGCTGCGTAAGAACTACACGCGCGAATTGATCAAGGAAGCCGGCTTCCAGCGAATAAAAACGTACGGGGACTTTCAGGAAACCTACCAGGAGAACGACCCGGACTTCTTTATTCATATCGCAGAAAAGTCATATGAATCCGAGTAAGCCCGCCGTTGACAGTGTCGTCAGCCTGGCTATAAAACATGTAGCATGAGGGTCTGGCGACACTTGTGGAACTACCATAGTATAAACCAGGACGCCTGCCGGTTCCTGTCCTGGATGTCCCTGGGAGTCCGGCAAACTAATCAATAGGGTAGAAGTCGTATGTCAGATAGTCCGCCAACTACACCATCCGGTTCCGAGTCGCTGGTCACCTTCAATCCGCCAGTTTTTTATGTTTCCACAATTTTACTGGTACTGCTCGTTGTCATTGCAGCCATTGCACCCGAGCGCACTGGCACTTTCTTTCAGGCTGTTCAAGACGGAATCACGGCGAATCTCAGCTGGTACTATGTGCTGATTGTCGCCATTATCCTGATCAGCGTGACAATCTTTTCCCTGTCCCGCTACGGGGATATCAAACTGGGGCCGGACCACTCCGAGCCCGACTATTCGTATATTTCCTGGTTTGCCATGATGTTCGCCGCCGGCATGGGAATCGGCCTGATGTTCTTTGGCGTGGCCGAACCCACCATGCACTTTCTGGACCCGCCAAGAGGAGAACCGGGGACGGCCGGGGCCGCAAGCGACGCCATGCAGCTGACATTTTTTCACTGGGGGCTGCACGCATGGGGTATCTACGCCATTGTGGCGCTGGTGCTGGCCTACTTCGCCTACCGCCATGACCTGCCGTTAACATTGCGGTCGGCACTCTATCCGCTGATAGGAGAGAAGATATACGGACCCATTGGGCACGCGGTGGATATCTTCGCTATTCTGGGTACGGCTTGTGGTGTTGCGACCAGTCTCGGTTTTGGTGTGCTGCAAATCAATTCCGGACTTAATTATCTGTTCGGCGTTCCGGTAGGACCCATGTCACAGGTTGTACTTATCGTGGTTACCATGGCGGTGGCCACCGTCTCCGTGGTACTTGGCCTGGACGTCGGCATTAAACGGCTCTCCGAACTTAACATTATGCTGGCTATCATACTCATGATCGCCGTACTGTCCTTCGGTCCTACCGTATTGTTGCTGCAAACCTTTATGCAGAATACAGGAAGCTATATCTCCGAACTGGTGAGCAAAACTTTTAACCTGTATGCCTATAATCCCACGGACTGGCTGGGGGGCTGGACCATATTTTACTGGGGCTGGTGGCTAAGCTGGTCTCCCTTCGTGGGCCTGTTTATCGCGCGCATATCCTACGGGCGAACCATTCGCGAATTTACTATCGGTGCTTTACTGGTTCCTACCGGGTTCACGTTATTGTGGATGACCGTATTCGGTAACAGCGCTATCGAATTGATTTTACATGGCGGTATGGCAAGCCTGGGAGAAGCGGTGCAGGCAGACGAGTCGGTTGCATTATTCCAGTTCCTTGAGCACTTTCCATTCGCGCAACTGCTTTCTTTTGTCGCTGTCCTGATGGTGCTGGTGTTCTTCGTAACCTCGGCAGATTCCGGTGCCATGGTCCTCAACATGCTGTCTTCCCATGGCCGGGATGATACGCCATGGTATCAGCGGGTCTTCTGGACAACATTGATCGGCCTTATTGCCCTGGTACTTTTGCTAGCCGACGGAGTTAAAGCATTACAGACGGCTGCCATTACCAGCGCTCTCCCCTTTTCGGTAGCATTATTGGTCGCCATGTGGGGATTTTACCGGGGACTGCGTGCAGACGATGCAAAACGCGAGGCATTAATGGCGTCCATGGGGCATACCGCCTCCTGGTCCGGTACCATGTCCTGGCGGCAACGTCTCAGGAACGTACTTAGCTATCCCTCGCTTAAGGAAGTGAGGGAATTTCAAAGCAAAGTGGTCATGCCCGCCCTCCACGACTTCGCCGAGGAATTGCGCGAAAACGGTTGCGACGTTCACGAATTCGACAAAAGGGATGACTTCGAGGGGGTAGGTCTGGAGGTCTACCACGGCGATGAACTGGATTTCCAATACCAGGTGATTGCCAGCGCGCACCCCAGGCCAGAACGATCTCTGGTTGGCATGGCGATGGACGACCTCACCGAGGACCAGAAGTATTACCGCGCCGAAGTGCATCTGCGTGAAGGCGGTCAAAACTATGACATGATGGGCTGGACCCGGGAACAGATCACCAATGATCTTCTCGAACAGTACGCCAAACATCTGCATTACCTGCACCACATGCGTTAATCATATTCGGCAGAGAAAGTTTTTAGGGGTATACTCTGGAAACAGACATCTAGTTAGCAGATATCCCTCACGATGGACAGAACTGATATCAAGATACTTGACGTCATACAAGGGGACGCACGGGTCAGCACCGTAAAACTCGCCGACATGGTCAATCTGACCCCGACGCCTTGCGCCCGCAGAGTCCAGAACCTCGAAGCAGAGGGGTATATCAAAGCCTATGTGGGACTGGTGGACCAGAACATGGTCGGACTGCCGGTCAACGCATTCGTGGAACTTCGTCTGGTCCGTGAGCAAGAAGATCAAATCACCAACTTTGAAACAAACGTCAAACAATACCCGGAAATTATGGAATGCTATGCGCTCTCGGGCGGATACGACTACCTTTTACGGGTGGTCGCGCCCGATCTGGAGAGTTACCATCAATTCCTTCGGGAAAAACTACTAACCATTAGCGCGGTGGACAGCGTCCAGACAAGTTTCGCATTGGATCGTGTCGTTTATCGGACCGCGCTCCCCCTGAATCATCTACCGGGGCGCTAATTGTCTGCCAACAACAAAACGAAACCCTGAAATAAATATTGAAGGAGTACTCATGAGGAAAGGACTAATGATCGGCGCCACAGAGGGGCCGGACACAAGCCTCGACAGTATCGTCAGGTCGGCGAAAGACGCCGAGGAAAAAGGATTTGACCACCTGTGGATGGCCAATATTTTCGGTTTCGATGCCATCTCTACGTTATCCATTATCGGCCGGGAAACAAACACCATCGGGCTCGGCACCGCGGTCACACCAACATATCCGCGTCACCCCTCTGCAATCGCGCAACAGGCGCTCACCGCGGCTGCCGCATCCAATGGACGATTTAAACTTGGCATCGGCCTTTCTCACAAGATAGTTATTGAAGACATGCTTGGTTTCTCATACGACAAACCGGCCCGCCACATGCGTGAGTATCTGCATGTCCTGGCACCGTTGCTCCGCGGTGAAACGGTTAGTTACGAGGGCACACAATACAATGTCAATAACGTGGCTCTGCAGGTTCCGGGATCAGGGGAAGTCCCGTTACTGGTGGCCGCGCTGGGGCCAGTGATGCTGAAATTGACCGGTGAAATGGCCGACGGGACCATAACCTGGATGACCGGCCCTAACACACTCGAATCCCACATCGTACCGACTCTGACCAGAGCGGCCAAAAGTGCGGGCAGAGCATCGCCCTTAGTAGCTGCCGGGTTCCCGATCGTTTTAACTAACGATCCCGATGAGGCGAGAGCGAAAGTCGCCCGGATGCTGGAAGTATATGGCATGCTTCCCTCATATCGCGCCATGCTGGATAAAGAAGGGGTTGCCGGACCCGCGGACATTGCTCTGATCGGCGATGAAAAGTCACTGCTCGAGGATTTAAAGCGAATTCAGGAGACCGGAGTCACCGACTTTTGTGCCGCGATCGTTACGGACGACAAAGAAACTCAACTGAGAACACTGGAATTCCTCGCGCAGGTCTGATGTCATGGAATGTCCCAAATGCAATGCCAGAATGAAAGTGATTGAATTCAGGGGCGTCGAAGTAGACCGTTGTACACAATGTAACGGACTATTCTTCGATCATCTTGAACGAGAATTGCTGAAAAAACTTGAAGGTGCCGAGTCAATTGATATTGGCGACGAGTTCATGGGCGCAAAATACGACGAAGTAAGAAATATTGATTGTCCACGATGCGAAGTCACCATGGACGAGGTTAGGGAGAACGATCCGTTCCAGATCCGCTTTGAGTCCTGCCCAAAGTGTCGTGGCGCGTTCTTCGACGCCGGGGAGTTTCGCGATTACCTTGAAGACGAAATCCTCACGCAATTTAAGGAGATAGTAGACAAACTGGGCTAAGGAAATAGACGTGGGGGATAAATTTATATCGCTCAATGATGATTGCCAATCCCGTAACGAGAAATAAACAACACAGGATCTACCATTTTACCGGCAGATATGGAAAATGGCGGGTCATGAATGGACATTTCCCGCTGCAAGCTATCACCTGGCTTCCGTGTGCTGTTGTAGCACTGCTGGCAGGGACATTCATAATCCCTGGATGCAAAGCAGATAGTGCGCTTTATGCCGATCTGGTACTCGTCAAAAAGGCTGAAAGGAAAATGTACCTGCTGGCCGATGACAAGGTCGTTCGTGAGTATGACATTGCACTTGGCGACAACCCCCAGGGACACAAGCAAAAAGAAGGCGATGAACGAACCCCTGAAGGCATTTACACGCTCGATAAAAAGAAAGCCGACAGCGCTTATTACAAGGCCATACGTATTTCCTATCCCGCCGAACAGGATCGTATTGCGGCACAACGAGCCGGCGTTAGTCCGGGCGGTCAAATCATGATTCATGGCCAGAAAAATGGCTTCGGCTGGCTCGCGGACAAGACGCAACGATATGACTGGACGGATGGTTGCATCGCTATAACGGATCCCGAGATGGACGAGGTCTGGAGTCTGGTAGACGTTGGCACGCCGATAGTCATTCAACCCTGATCATAGCCAACCTGAGATTCCCGGAGATGAATACGCTATATGAGCGATATTAGCCCCTACCTGATTGAAGCCAGCGACGCGCAGCTTGATGAGCTGAACGAGAAACTTGCCGGTACCCGTTGGCCCGATGAGCAAACACCTGACAATTGGTCGCAGGGGATTCCCCTGGCCTATATGCAGGCCATCCAGGAATATTGGTTAAACGAATACAATTGGCGCACCAGGGAATCATTGTTAAACCGTTGGCCCGGCTTCAAAACAACGCTTGACGGGCTCGGTATCCATTTCCTGCACGTAAAATCCAGACACGACAATGCATTGCCCCTGATTCTCACCCATGGCTGGCCCGGGTCCATCGTTGAATTCCAGAAAGTTATCGAACCGCTGACCGATCCGGAAGCCCACGGCGGGTCTGCAGCCGATGCCTTCCACCTGGTATTGCCAACCCTGCCCGGCTTCGGATTTTCCGACAAGCCAACGGCACCGGGCTGGAATGTCGAACGCATCGCCACTGCCTGGAATGAATTGATGGTGAAGCTCGGCTACGAACGTTATGTGGCCCAGGGCGGTGATTGGGGTTCGATCATAACAAGCACCATCGGCACCCAGAATCTGGGTAACTGCATCGGCCTGCATATGAACATGCCCATCGCGCCACCCGACCCGGACACCATGGACGACCTCACCGAATCAGAACAAAGCGCCATGGCAGCGATGAAATTTTATCAGGATCATGATTCCGGCTATTCCAAACAGCAGAGCACCAGACCTCAAACGCTGGGTTATGGGCTTGCAGATTCACCTGTCGGCCAGGCAGCGTGGATACTTGAAAAGTTTTATCAGTGGACCGATTGCGATGGACACCCGGAAAATATACTTGACCGGGATGAGCTTCTGGATAACGTGATGATGTATTGGCTACCGAATGCGGGCGCCTCTTCCGCGCGCCTCTATTGGGAAAGTTTCGGCAACCCCAGCTTCGAACCCGTGACGCTACCAGTGGGCTGTTCCATCTTCCCGAAAGAGATATTCAGGACTTCACAACGCTGGGCGAAGAAGCGCTTTCCGAACCTCATCCATTTCAACCTGCTGGAAAAGGGCGGGCATTTCGCCGCCCTGGAACAACCACAGACTTTCGTTCAGGAAATCAGGGACTGCTTCCGGAAGCTCAGATAATACCCTGTGCAATGACTGAAATATGACCTGAAATAATTATCGGGAGCAAGGCTGTGGCCAAATTGGACGCTCCCGTGACCGATTGGCACCTTTATATGTTGGTAAATTCTTGCTATGTTTCGTCGATTTTGTACAAAACCACAGGAATATCGAGTATGCCAAAGATCAAATTCATCGAACACGACGGAACCGAAGTTGTCGTGGAAGTAGAGACCGGAATATCTGTCATGAATGCAGCGATCGATAATATGGTCTCGGGCATTGATGCCGACTGTGGCGGCGAATGCTCCTGCGCAACCTGCCACGTGGTGGTCGACGATAACTGGATTGATGTTGTCGGCAGGCCCGGCGAGCAGGAAGAATCCATGCTGGACCTGAATCCCGACCGTGAAGAAAATTCCAGGCTATCCTGCCAGATCCCCGTCACCGATGAAATTGACGGTCTGGTTGTCAAGCTGCCGGAATTTCAATACTAAAAGCTATTCTTTCAGGTTCAGAGCAGCGGTAACGCGTTCTACCCGCCAGGTACAACGCGCGTCTTGCCACACATGCCAGGAAGACCGGAGGAACAAACAGGCGATCCCGACCCCGACGATGAGGTCCGGCCATTGCGAGGCGGACAGCCACACCCCGGCGGCGGCAAACAGAACCGCGGTATTGGCAATAACATCGTTGCGGGAACACAGCCAGACCGACCGCATATTAATGTCCTCCGTACGATGCCGCCAAAGCATCACAAGACAGCTCACATTGGCAACCAGCGCAAGCAGCCCGATCAGTCCAATCAGCTCATAGGTTGGTGTCACGGGATAAATTACCTTGTAAATCGCCTGTACGAGTACAAACAAACCGAAAGCGAGCATAATGCCACTCTTGAAGAACGCTGCCATTGCCTTCCACGTTTGATTCCGAGCAACGACATACAAGCTGAACCCGTAGACCAGAGAATCACCCAACATGTCCAGGGAATCAGCCAGCAAAGCAGTCGATGACGCCAGAATCCCCGCAGTGAGCTCAACACCGAACATCACCAGGTTAATAGCCAAGACGGCCTTCAAAGTGCTCGCCTGTAACTTTTCGATCTCGCTAGCCGTGTCGTTGCAACAGTCTGTCATGGGTCTATGCGAATGGGGGTAAAGGGAAAATCATAACAAATCCACATGATTATTTCCCTGTGATACAGTCTTGAGCCTGTATACAGTCTTGAGCCTGTATACAGGCTTCGCTCCAGATCTTCCGGATCAATAATTCACCGTCGAGTCGACAGGAGTTCAAATTATGGAATTATATGATGTCATGAAAACCACGTTTGCCGCTCGGAAATATACGCAGGATGACATTGACGATGCCGCTCTCTATCGAATACTGGATCACGCACGATTTGCGCCCAGCGGCGGTAATCGACAAGGCTGGCGGGTCATTGTCGTCAAAGATGCGTCCATTCGCAAACAGCTTAAAGACATCATGAAACCAACCATCAAACAATACAAAGCCCAGTCCACGGCAGGCGAAACGCCATTCAATACAATTCATCCGAGCCGGGTGGACCAGCAAACCATCAATAGAACAACAGAGAATTTCCCCCTGATCGATGATCTGGAGTCAGCCCCTGTACTACTGGTCATCTGCGTGGATCTGTCGCTGGTAAGCTCTTTCGACCGCGATCTTGACCGGGTCGGCGTGATCTCCGGCGCTTCCATCTACCCCTTCGTCTGGAATATTTTGCTATCTGCGAGAAACGAAGGATTCGGCGGCGTTCTGACCACCTTTCTCGCACACCGGGAACCAAAGATCCGGGAACTGCTCAACCTTCCCGAGGAGTTCGCCTTTGCGGCAATGGTCGCGATAGGTAAACCGGTTAAACAGCTCACGCGATTACGGCGGAGCGATGTCGAGAGCTTTACTCGCGTAGACAGTTGGAGCGGTGAGACATTTACTTCATAATACGCGCCATGAAACCTGTCGTCATCTGCACCCTCTATCACTTCGTCACACTCGAAGATTATCGCGAGTTGCGTTTACCGCTGCTCACGATGATGGAATCGAACCACCTGCGCGGCACTCTGTTGCTCGCGCCGGAAGGGCTGAACGGCACCGTGGCCGGTTCGAGGGAAGGTGTCGACGCCTTGCTCAACGACCTTCAACGTGATGCGCGTTTTGAAGGGCTGACATGGAAAGAGTCACAACACGATGAAACGCCCTTTCACAGAGCCAAAGTGAAGCTAAAAAAAGAAATCGTCACTATGGGCGTCGAAGACATAGATCCGAGAACGATCGTCGGGACCTATGTACGGCCCCGGGACTGGAATAAACTGATTGAAGACCCCGACGTCACGTTGATCGATACTCGTAACGACTACGAGGTCAACATCGGCACCTTTAAGGATGCCGTCAATCCGCACACGACCTCGTTTCGGGAATTTCCGGAATACGTGCGCAACCATCTGGATCCATCAAAGCACAAAAAGATCGCCATGTTCTGTACGGGCGGCATCCGTTGCGAGAAATCCACCGCGCTTCTCAAATCCATGGGATTTCAGGACGTGTTTCACCTGCAAGGTGGAATTCTCAAGTACCTGGAAGAGGTGCCTGAACAGGAAAGCCTGTGGCAAGGCGAGTGCTTTGTGTTCGACAACCGCGTCACCATCAACCATCGGCTTGAAAAAGGGCAATACGATCAGTGCCATGCCTGTCGCATGCCCGTCAACGATGCAGACAAACAAAGTGCTGACTATATGCCCGGCATCAGTTGCCCCCATTGTACCCACAAGCAGACAAACGAGCAGCGACAACGATTTCAGGAACGGGAAAAACAGTCACGCCTCGCCCGCAACCGTGGAGAATCTCACATAGGTGCCGATGCCCGATTGGCCCAGCAACGCCGAAAACAGGTTAAGAAGGGAAACCGGATCTGACCATCCTCGTCTGTGAGCAAGCATTGAGGATTGCATATCCTCAATAACCTTGCAAAGATAAGTTGGTATGGACAAGCAGCAGATCAGATCACGATTCTCGGCGCTGGCAACGGGAGCGGACAGCGAAATACCGCTCGACGAGGCCGCTCTGCTGATTGCCGCAGAAACGGATGAGTCCTTTGATGTGGAAGGCTACCTCAAGAAACTGGACGAACTTGCGCTGAGATTCGAGACGAGTTTTGATTCGACAACCTCTCTGGGAATTTCCGTATCCAGTCTGAGCGAGTTCATTCATACCGAAGAAGGGTTCGCGGGTAACGTCAGACATTACTATGAGCCCGAAAACAGTTATCTGAATCGCGTTATCGATACCCGTCAGGGAATACCCATCACTCTCGCGCTGATCCATATCGGCATTGGCAAACGCCTGAATCTACCGGTGGGCGGTCTCAGTTTTCCCGGTCACTTTCTTGTACGTTACGGCAATGACAAGCAGTTGATCGTCGATCCCTTTTACGGCCGAATGCTGAGCGAGGCGGATTGCGCCAATCTGCTACGACAGATTGCCGGTGCACGCGCGAAAGTAAAACCGGAGCATTTCAGGTTCGCGCCCAACAAGGATGTGCTGATCAGGGTGCTGGACAATCTGAAACAGATTTTCTGGCGACAGAAATCCTGGGAAAACAGTAAATCCTGTATCGAACGGCAATTATTACTAAGGCCCGACCAGGACGAGTTTACCGTGCAACTTGGCGCGGTGTACGAAATGCAGGGCAATCGATCGCTGGCACAGCACACCTATACCAATGTGCTACAGGAATCTGGCGATGATCGCCTGAGGCAACTGGCAAGCAAGCGTCTGCTGGCACTCGAGACCAAGGCGCCTATTGTTCACTAAGCAGTTCCAATGCGGCAGGGGATATATGACTAAAAACAATGAATTAATGGAATCATTTATGAATGATTTCAAAAGACGCAATCCTCATGAAACGGAATTTCACCAGGCCGTCCAGGAAGCCGCAAACGACATTATTCCCTACATTGCCACCAGACCGAAGTACCAGGAAAATAAAATTCTGGAACGATTGACGGAGTCCGATCGCATCATCACGTTTCGCGTCTGCTGGGAGGACGATCAGGGCGGCGTTAATGTCAACCGGGGATTTCGCGTTCAACACAACAGCGCAATCGGACCTTATAAGGGTGGCCTGCGGTTCCACCCGAGCGTGACCCAAAGCGTTCTGAAATTTTTAGCGTTCGAACAAACTTTCAAAAACAGCCTGACCGGTTTGCCACTTGGCGCAGGCAAGGGTGGCGCCGACTTCGACCCCAAGGGAAAAAGCGATCGCGAAGTACAACGCTTCTGTCAGTCATTTATGACTGAATTGTATCGGCACATTGGCCCGGAAACTGACGTGCCGGCCGGCGATATTGGTGTCGGCTCACGCGAAATCGGCTATTTGTTCGGCCAGTACAAGCGTCTTGAAAATACGTTCAGTGGTTCCATGACCGGCAAGGGTATTGAGTTCGGCGGCAGCCTGGTGCGAACGGAGGCCACAGGCTACGGTGCCGTATACATGCTGCAAAATATGCTGGCTCGAAATAATGAGGGCATCGAGGGAAAAACCTGCGTGATTTCAGGGTCCGGCAATGTGGCACTTTACGCAGCCGAGAAGATCACTCAACTGGGCGGCAAGGTTGTTACATTATCGGACTCCGGCGGTTTTATCTACGATCCTGACGGTATCGACAAAGACAAACTGGCATGGATCCACGAGCTCAAAACAATCAAACGAGGGCGCATCAAGGAATACGTGGATGAATTTACCAAAGCCGAATTCCATGAAGTACAACTGCCCTGGACTGTGCCCTGCGACCTTGCCTTGCCATGTGCTACCCAAAATGAATTGGGCGAAGAAGATGCAGAGGCGTTAATTAAAAACGGCTGTATTGCCGTCTCCGAAGGCGCCAACATGCCGAGCACCCAACAGGCCATCGACAAATTTGTCGAGGCACGCACTCTGTTTGCACCCGGTAAAGCGGCCAACGCAGGCGGAGTAGCCGTATCCGGGCTTGAGATGAGTCAGAATTCGGCGCGTGTATCCTGGAAAGAAGCAGAACTGTTGCAGTCCTTGAGCGAGATAATGGCTTTCATCCACGACCAATGCGTTGCGTACGGGGAAAACAAGGATGGCACCGTTAACTATGTCAAGGGTGCCAATCTCGCTGCCTTCGTCAAGGTAGCCGACGCCATGCTGGCTTACGGAACGGTCTGAGGCTAATCCAGGCGCTCGATAATAGTGCCGGTGCCGAGGCCGCCACCGCAGCACATGGCTATTAACCCGTAGCGACCGCCGGTCCGTTCAAGTTCGTGCAACGCGGTTGTAATCAACCTCGCCCCCGTACTACCAGTGGGATGGCCAAGGGCAATGGCACCTCCATTGGGATTGACTTTTGCGGGATCAACGCCCAGTTCCTTTTGCCAGGCCAATACGACCGAGGCGAACGCTTCGTTGACTTCAAATACATCGATATCCTCCACACTCAGCCCTGTTTTTTCCAACACTTTTCGTGAAGCGGGGATGGGCCCTTTCAACATCGTCACAGGATCGACACCGACAAGCGTTGTCGCAAGGATTCTGGCTCTCGGTTTGAGTCCGCTGGATTTGACGGCTGCCTCCGAAGCCATGATAATCGCGGCCGCGCCATCGGATACCTGGGAACTCGTTCCCGCTGTGTGAATCTCCTGACCGGGCACGGGATCGAGCCCCTTTAGCCCTTCCAGTGTCGTGGCTCGCAGGCCTTCATCCTTCCTTATTACCTGCATATCACCGGTGGGTTCAAAATTTTCATCAAGAACCGGCGCCTCAACTGGCACCACCTCACGATCGAATCGGCCCTCTTCCCAGGCCTGAATTGCTTTCTCCTGGCTGCCGAGCCCGAACGCATCTGCATCCTCCCGTGTCAGCTGATACTCCTCTGCGATCATGGCCGCGCCCTGGAACTGACTGGTGGGTTGATAGTGACTCATATAGCTCTCGCCCATGGGTACCGCGTCCTTCATATTGGCCCCCAGCGGAACCCGGGACATCATCTCGACTCCGCAGGACATCACCAGATCTTCAAGGCCTGAACCGATCAGCGCGGCGCCCAGTGACGTCGCTTGCTGGCTGGACCCACATTGCGAATCTACCGTGGTCGAAGCGACTTCCATGGGTAACCCCTGCGAGAGCCACGCAATACGTGCGATGTTGAAAGATTGTTCGCCAACTTGCGAGACGCAGCCACCAACGACCTGGCCAATTCTATCAGGCGCAATGCCGCTGCGATCCAGCGCCGCCTGTTGTATTTTCCCCAGCAAATCGGCCGGCATCAGGCCGGCCAGGCCCTTGCCTCGCTTGCCAACAGGGCTGCGACAAGCTTCGATGATGTAGATATCTCCCATGAGGTGTTCCCCTTTTTACGATTATAATACAGTGGCAGTGGCGTCAGGATATGCACCCGGTACGGTGCTGGCAAGTGCGCCTGCAGATGCGGATAATGCGTTAGTATGTTAGCGTTACCCATCACATTGGACAATAATCGCATGCGGAGGGATTGAGTCGTGAGTGAAGAAGAGTTCGATACCGAGGAGATCAAGGAAAATATCAAGGCCCAGAGCACCTGGATTCGCCTTATATTCATCCTTATTTATGCTGTGGTGCTATGGGCAACGTCATTTGTTCTGGCGCTGGTAGTCATATTCCAGTTTCTGAC
This sequence comes from Pseudomonadales bacterium, assembly GCA_040905125.1. GTDB lineage: Bacteria > Pseudomonadota > Gammaproteobacteria > Pseudomonadales > Azotimanducaceae > JBBDSF01. The sequence continues at coordinate 92,970 of JBBDSF010000131.1, forward strand.
GGTGCTGTTCACGAGACAGGCTCAGCCGAATCTGCTGGATTTCGGTGACAGTCTGGCGGAGTTCGTGCGTCAGATTATCTGCTATATGACGTTTAACCAGACCGAGAAACCATTTCCGTTTGGCGAGTGGCCCGGATCCGGCGACGATTAAAATGGCTGTGGCCCATCGAACAACGGGAACCAGTCGGCGTTACGTTGCATGGGGCCCCGCCAGCCGAGTGAGGGCGTCGCAACCGATTACGAAGGCGCCAGCAGAAAGTGGCCGTGAGACGCGGCAACCGGTTTCGATCTGTCATCTTGCCAGAGTTCGGCCCGGACATTCGCCACTCTTCGGCCCTGGCGGGTAACGGTTGCGCGCCCGAACGTATCTACCGGTTTACCGGAGCGCAGGTAATCTATGGAAATGTCTATCGTCTTGGGCAATCTTTCGCACGAGGTATTAAACAAGAGCTGGACGACCGAGGTAATTTCAAGAAATGCGCCAATAGCACCCCCGTGCAACGCGGGCAAATTGACATTGCCGATAAGGGAATCCTTGAACGGCAGGATCATGGTCACCTCGCTGCCTTTTATATCCGCCTGTATCCCCAGAAATCGCGCATAGGGAATGTGATCCACCAGTGCCTGCATATCGCCGGCACGATCCTGATCTCTTAATTGCTGCAGAATTCTCACTGCCTGGCCTCATTTGGCGTGCCCAACATAAAAGACGCGACCGAGGTTGCCACCGGATCATCAATATCATCCTGGTAAGCGAAAGCACGAACGAAGGCGACATTGCGAGTCACCTTGAAGCACTCGGACTGCACAAACAGATCCATGCCCGGTACAGCCGGCTTCATATAGTCAATGCGAATATCGAGGGTTGCCATGCTGATACCGCTATGCCAGCTTTCATGACACCGAATAGCCCAACCCGAGGCATTATCCAGAGTCGCGGTAATGACACCACCATGAATAATACCCGTATCCGGATCGCCTACCAGATGCGCCGCGTAAGGTACTTTTACAGTGCACTTGCGGCCTTCGATCGCCACCATTTCAATGCCAATGGCCTCACCGTGGGGAGGCAAGGTCTCAAGACTGGCGTCATCCGTTGTCATGATCCAAAAACACCATTAAAAGTGACTACACGATCATAGAGCCCCAATACTCTGCAATGCAAGTTGTCTCGTTTTCGGTTTACACTAAGCCAGTCAGATTACCTGGGAGATCAACATGACGTTTGCTGAATACAGTCAATACGATGGTTGCGGGCTGGCCGAATTAATCAGAAACAAGGACGTATCGATCAAAGAAGTCGCGGAAACAGCAATCGAGAAAATTGAAGCGATCAACCCCCGCCTGAATGCTGTAGTCTGGCCCATGTATGACATGGCAAGGAAAAGTCTCGACCATCTTCCTGACGGACCATTTAAGGGGGTACCCTTCCTCGTCAAAGACCTGAATCTTGCCTGGGCCAATACCAGGCTAACGAGTGGCAGCCGCTATCTGAAAGACTACTATGTGGACCACGATGCGCCGCTGACGACAGCCTTCAAGCAAAGCGGTGTCGTCGCCCTGGGAAAGACCAACACCCCTGAATTCGGTATTACAGGCACCACGGAACCGGCACTGTTCGGGGCTTGCCGCAACCCATGGAATACCGACCATATTACAGGCGGGTCCAGTGGCGGATCCGCCGCAGCTGTCGCCGCGGGTCTCGTCCCAATGGCGCATGCCAGCGACGGTGCCGGCTCGATTCGTATTCCAGCAGCCTGTTGTGGGCTCGTCGGACTGAAACCCAGCCGCGGACGAACCTGTTCCCCCGGCGCACACGGCGATGTTTTTCACAGCTATTCACATCATTACATCGTGTCCCGAACAGTTCGCGATACAGCGGCCATGCTGGACTGTGTGTCTGACGCGTCGCCCTATGCGCCGTCCGCACCTGGACACCCATTCAAAGACAGGCAGGATCCCGGTCGATTAACAGTCCACTTCTCTGATGTAACAGCGTCCGGGCGCAAGATCGACGCCCGGATTAGCGACGCCCTGAACGACACTGCGAATCTGTTGCTATCGTTGGGACATGATGTCACCGAACGCCCACTGGCTTTGGATTTAAAACATTTCTATCGGCATTTCGGCGTTGTCGGGGCATCCCAGCTCGCCGCGGATATAGAGGAATTCGCGGAAGTACTTGGACGTCCGCCGAAAGACCATGAGCTTGAACCATTGTCCAAACGAAATATTGAAGCAGGCAAGATGCGGAGTGGCGCGAGAGTCATTCAAGCCTTGCGCGAAGTCCGCCTGTTTACACGTAAAATGGAAGAGGAATTCCAGAATATTGACGTTTACCTTATGCCAGTGCTGGGTACGCCGGTGCCGAAAATCGGTTATCTTGACCCGAACAAGCTTGATCCTCGGGAACAAGACAAGCGTTCCGCGGAAGTATTTCCCTATACCCCGCCCTTTAATGCCACGGGGCAACCAGCGATCAGCTTGCCCTTGTTTGAAGACGATAACGGGCTTCCTGTCGGTATGCAATTCATTGCGAAGTATGCCGACGAATCCACTTTGTTATCGCTTGCCTGGCAACTCGAGGAAGCGTTGCCCTGGTCGGGGCGCAGACCGCCTGTATTTGCTTGACGTGTCGTTGTCGAGGCAACGACATTCAGTGTTCATCGGGCTCATGAAGAATCAGGGGCTTCTTGCCCGCTTTCGCTCGCATCCAATCCACGGTTTGGTGAATCTTGCCCAGGTCCAGCAACCACGTGATCATACGTTCCCTGCCGGGAAAGTTAACGAGCAGTATACCCACAAAGATTGTTAGCAACCCCTGACCCGGCAGCGCCAGCATAACCAGTCCCGCCAATATGAGTATGTAGCCGATCAGATTCCTGATGACTGTCAAAGTGACACGAACCACAGGATGACGCTTAATGAGTTTTGGGCGTTCTCGCCGGGACTTTAAAAAATAATCCTCCGGTATCCACACCAGAATCAAGGGGATTGCAACTAACGTAACGACAAATGAGACGACGCTAATGGCTACCCACAGCAATGCGGCATCACTAACATTATTCTGGATCCATTCAAGCACAGGGCAGGGTTCCGACGAGGTTCAACAGGCTACAAGATGCGCCTATTAAATGCACTTCAAGATCAAAAATCAACTCACCAATACTACCGTTGGCGGAATGGTGAATGTTCGGACTCGATGATTTCAATCTCTTCATCCACGTATTGCCTTTCCTCGTCGAGAAATCGATTCACCGCGTCCCGGAAACCTTCATTGACGATCCAGTGAGCGCTATACGTATGGACTGGTAAGTAACCACGTGCCAGCTTGTGAGGCCCTTGAGCACCGGCCTCGACACGTTTGAGGCCATTGGCGATCGCATATTCGATGGCCTGGTAATAGCAGACTTCAAAGTGCAGAAACGGGTGGTCCTCGATACAGCCCCAATTACGCCCAAACACACATTCGCTGCCAATGAAGTTGATAGCCCCGGCGATATACCGCCCCTGTCGTTTACATAAAATAAGCAGGACCTTGTCCGCCATGCTCTCACCAATCATTGAAAAGAACTCTCGCGTCAAGTAGGGAATACCCCACTTGCGGCTGCCTGTGTCCATATAAAAGTGATAAAACGCATCCCAATGCTCTTCCCGAATGTCATCTCCCTGTAATAATTCAATTTCAATATCATTCGCGCGTGCATCGCGTCTTTCCCGGCGGATGTTCTTTCGTTTTTTCGAAGACAGGGCACCGAGAAAATCCTCAAATGTCTCATATCCGTCATTGAACCAATGAAACTGCTTCTCGGTCCGTTGCAGGAATCCCAGTTCGCCCATACGTTCCCATTGTTCCTTGTTGACGAATGTTATGTGCACGGAAGAGACCTCGACCTGTTCCGCAATTTGCATGGCACCGGAGAGCAGATATTTTTCCAGCTCAACCACATTGCTCCCCGGTCGGGTTAATAGTCGCCGCCCCGTGGCAGGCGTGAAGGGAACTGCTACCTGGAGTTTCGGATAATAACGACCTCCGGCCCGCTCGAACGCATCGGCCCAGGCATAATCAAAAACATATTCTCCCCGGGAGTGGCTTTTAAGATACATCGGCATGACGCCCTGCACGCCCTGCACATCGTCTTCCAAAACCACGTGGTAAGGGGCCCAGCCCGTCTGAGGTACAGCCGATTCGCTCTCTTCAAGGGCATGGAGAAAGTCGTACGAAAGAAATGGATCGAACGGGATACCACAATCAGCTTCAGCAAGCAGCGGATTGGCACATGCATCCCAATGTGTCTTGCCAATCTCCTTGATACTCGCGCAGACTTTGAGTGAATAGGTCATAATACCGCGGCACTAAAACATCGGCCTATAGCATTTCCTTCGCTATGAGTTCCAATGCCTCTGTTTGGCCGGAGCCGATCAGCATGCTGCCGACGTGGCCCTGCTTGCCCGCTTCCTTCCAGGCCTGCAATCGTTCCCTGATTCGCTCCTTTGGCCCCACCAGGTGTACCGCGTCCACCAGCTCGTCAGGGACAGCGGCCATGGCTTCTTCTCGCTTACCGGCCAGATATAAATCCTGAACCTTCGCGGCCGCTTCCTCAAAACCAAGCGCCTTTGCGTAATCGTTGTAAAAATTCTTGTCCCTGGCACCCATACCGCCAATGTAAAGCGCCATACTACCCTTTATCGGCATGCGGCATTTTTCAAGGTCATCACCCATAACGCACGAGACGAACGGTGCGACATCATAGTCATTCAAGCTGCGCCCGCCTTTTTCAAGGCCCTTACCAATGGATTCTTCAAATACATCGAACCGTTCCGGGTTCATCCAGACGGGGAACACGCCGTCGGCGACTTCAGCGCTTGCCTCGAGCCCTCTCGGGGTGATGGACGCGGTATAGATCGGGATGGAAGTGTCAGCCTGCAAGATGCTCTTCAACGGTTTACCCAGGCCAGTACCGTCGTCACCCTTGTAAGGCAGGTTGTAGTGAAAGCCTTCAAACTCCACGGGTGCCTCTCGGGCAAAGATCTTGCGTACAATCGTAATGTATTCCTTGAGCCGGGTTATGGGTCGTCCATAGGCGACGCCATGCCAGCCTTCAACCACCTGCGGGCCTGAAGCACCCAGCCCGAGAATGAATCGCCCACCCGATAATTGATTTAGCGTCATCGCGGTCATCGCACTGCATGCCGGCGTTCTCGCGGGCATCTGCATGATCGCGGTACCTACTTTGATTTTTTCCGTATTCGCCAAAATCCAGGTCGCCGGTGTTACCGCATCGGAACCGTAAGCCTCGGCAGTCCACACAGAGTCATAACCCATGCTCTCCGCCTGTTTGATGCGATCGATACCAAGATCGATCACTTTGCCCGCATACCCGCTTATAATTCCTAACTTCATCGTCATTGCTCCCTAACGAATGCTGAAATTGTTGCCTGTAAACGCGCTATAGGTCGCTTGCGCATCCTGGCCCGATACACAGGAAATGATATGGGTGGTAATCCCGGCTTCGGCATACTGCCTGATTCGATCCTGGCACTCCTCTTTCGAACCGATAATGGCGATGTCATCTATCAACTTATCGTCGAGAGCTCCAGTTGTCTTGTTCCGGTCTTTTTCCGCCCAGCCTTCAGCAATTGTTTTGGCAACGTCTTCGTAGCCCGCCCAGGCTAAAAATTTATTGTAAACAGATGTCGCGTAATAAGGCGCAAATGCGGATCGGATCAGATTACGCGCCCCTTCTTTATCGTCGGTAACGATAACCTGATGCCTGCATACGATTTCTATATCTTCCAGTTTCTTGCCGGCTCGCTCACCACCTGCCTTGATGTGTTCTATCATCTTCGGCAGCGCATCGAAGGGAAAAAGATTAAGTATTACCCCGTCGCTATACTCGGCCGCTGTCTCAAGCATTTTGCTTCTAAGCGCCGCCATATAAACCGGCTGTGCCCCCGGCTCCAGCGGCAGCTGACGATAACCCCGGCTACGAACAGTCTGCCCCTGAAAGTCTGTCTTTTCACCGGTCAAAATGGACTTGACCAACTGCGTGGTTTCCTTGACCCGGGTGAGGGGCTTTTCAAATTTTTGCCCGTGCCAATTTTCCATCATCATTTCGCTGGACGAGCCCAATCCCAGAATGAACCTGCCATCAGACAGGTCATGTAATACGTGCGCTGTCGAAGCAAGCACCGCAGGTGTTCGCGTATACACGGGTATAATCGCGGTACCAATTCGGCAACGCTGAGTCTTGAGCGCCACGCCCGCTGCTGTTGTCAGCGCATCAACGCCGGAACTGTCAGCAAACCAGAGATCATCATAACCTTCATTTTCCGCCCAGGCGGCAATCTCGAGGGTGGGGTTCACCCCCCGGGGATCCGGCAGTGTCAGGGCAACTCTCTGTGGCACCGGCATAAATCGTTTCCTCTACTTTGTAGGATTGTTAGCTATACAATATCTGCACTGGTAATCTTCTCACCGTCATCGGTCAAACCGGGGCGATAAAGCTCCTTCTTTCCTTTATCTTTTTTTCGCTCATATTTGTCAGCCGCCGTATAAACAGGATCAGTGAGTTCCTTTGCACCTAACGCCCGTTGATGTTGCAAATCGGAAACTTCCTCATAGTCGGTTGTCCGTTGCCGCGGCATTCGTCCGACACTGCGAATAATTTCCTCCATCTCCTCGGGAGACGTTTCCTGACCGTGACTTGCACCGGCAGCCCGGGTGATTGTTTCGTTCATCAATGTTCCGCCCACATCGTTGACGCCGGCCTGAAGGCAGGCGCGAACACCGGCATGACCAAGCTTCGTCCAGGACGCCTGGATATTCCTGAACAATGGACTAAGGGCAAGTCTTGATACCGCATGGATCAATACCGCTTCCCTGAAGGTAGGTCCTTTTCGGGCCAGCCCCTTTAAATACATAGGCGCTTCCATATGAATAAAGGGTAATATCACGAATTCCGTAAAGCCGCCGGTCTGCTTCTGTAGTGCCCGAACCCGCAACAAATGTTTGGCAACGTGTTCATATTTCTCCATATGTCCATACATAATGGTAGCAGTGGTATTGAACCCCTGTTTATGCGCGGCCTCCATAACCTCAAACCATTGCGACGTATTAATCTTGTCAGGGCAGAGCGTCGCTCTCACTTCATCATCAAGTATTTCAGCCGCCGTACCGGGCAATGTACCGAGTCCCGCTTCTTTAAGCTGGCCCAGAAATTCTTCAACGCTAACACCCAATGTATGGGCGCCTTGCCATACCTCGAGCGGCGTAAATGCATGAATATGGACCTCCGGGACAACCTGCTTCACGGCGTGACATATATCGATATAGGTTTGCCCTGTATATTCCGGATGGATACCACCTTGCAGACAAACCTCGGTTGCGCCCCGGTCCCACGCCTCGCGGGTTCGCCGCATAATTTCCTCGTGAGACAGGTCATAGGGGCGGCCACGAAGATTCTCGCTCATTTTCCCTTTCGAGAATGCGCAGAATTGACATTTAAAGTAACAGATATTGGTGTAGTTAATGTTGCGGTTGACCACATACGTGACTTCTTCACCGGCAATTTCCTGTCGCAACTGATCAGCCGCCTCGCAAACATGAGTAAAGTCATCGCCGCGAGCTTTCAGTAAACGAACGATTTCATCGACACCGAGCTCCTCACCGGCACGCGCCTTCGCCAGTATGTTTGCAATATCGTCACTGACAGCAGACCTGGGCAAATTGGTCACTCGCGCAAGATCCCCTGCCGGCGGCTCCACCAGGGCGCCGGGAGCCCAGGCATCCATACGCGCAAAGCCCTGACCATCAATTGCCTGGCGCACGTATGGCTGTATTTCAGGGTCGACCCATTCTTCGACGTTCAGGGCATAGTCGGGATACAGGGCAAGACGTTCGATCAGCAGTTTGCCGGTGTTGGCGGTTTCATTAGCAAGATTGGTCAAGTGAGGCCATGGCGCCTCGGGGTTGACGAAGTCAGGGGTTATGGGGGACACCCCGCCCCAGTCATTGATACCGGCATCAACAATTTGTTCCAGCACACCCGGGCTCAGATTCGGCGGGGCCTGAATGTTCATGGACGGACCAAAAATGATTCTGGCCATGGCAATGGTCCACAACAATTCATTCAGGTCAGGCTCGGGCGCGTTGGACATCAACGTTTCCGCTTTGGCCCGGAAGTTCTGGATGATAATTTCCTGTATGTGGCCATATTCACGATGCAGGTCTCGCAAAACCAACAAGGACTCAATTCGTTCCCGGCGCGTCTCACCGATACCGATCAGCAGACCGGAAGTAAACGGGACTTTCGCCCGTCCCGCGAGCCGCATGGTTTCTATACGCCGTTCCGGAATTTTATCGGGCGAGCCATGATGCGGCATGCCCTTCTCCAGCAAGCGCTCGGAGGCACTTTCCAGCATGATACCCATCGAAACAGACACCTTGCGTAGCGACTGAAAGTCCTCAGCATCCATCAAACCGGGATTTAGATGCGGGAAAAGTCCGGTTTCCTGAAACACCATTTCCGCCATGTCTCGCAGGTAAGACAGAGTCGATTCCTGTCCCAATTGCTTAAGACCTTCTCTGGCAGCCTTGTATCGTAGCTCTGGCTTATCCCCCAGGGTAAATAACGCTTCCTTGCAACCTGCCTTCGCCCCGTCCTGCGCGATCTTGAGCACTTCTTCAGGCGAGAGATACGGCGCTTGCAACTTCCGGGGGACCTGGGCGAAAGTACAATAATGACAGACATCGCGACAGAGGTGAGTGAGCGGAATGAAGACCTTTCTCGAATAAGATACGATATTTTGGTGTCCCGCATCCCGAATTGATTTTGCCGTGCTCACAAGGTTCGACGTCTTGTCGTAATCGGCTAACGCCATGATTTCGTCGTCGGCCAACACATTCGATTGAGCCCGGTCCAACAATATTTCGGTGTCGCTACCCATAACCTCCAGCCTATCCTATCTGCAACAAACCCGGTGAAAGTCTGTCTATTATTCCGCTATCACGTAAGAAACGATGCGTTTTAGTGTCTATTTGTCTATTTTCGAGTTCTGCTGTCAACTCGATCAGGTCATCCACTGTGTCCACATCGAGGCCAATATCAGGCAGCTTCGCCACCACCGGCTCAATGCCCAGGGTTCGTGCTATCCCCAGATGGCGCCGGAAACTGTCCTCTCCAAATCCGAATGCCATGCAATCGGGTGGCGAGCAGACAACGCAATTGGACCCGCCAAAATCAGAAGCAGGCACAATAACAAATTCCGGCTCGCTGCTGATACCTGTTCCATTTAAGACCACTGCCAGCTCATCGGTTCCAAGTAACGGAATGTCGCCGGGCACGAATAGCATGGTGTCCACATCCTGCGCACTCAGAAGCCTGCCGGCTTCCGTGACCGCCGGAATTAATCCAGACTGTTCCGGTTCCAGCATAACTTCCGCATCGTACGTAGCCGCCAGTTCCATGACTGCCGGATCCTTCGTTACCACCAATATCCTGTCAATGAGGTCGCTGGCTCGCAATGCCGTGAGCACATCTTCAACCATGGTGCGCACCAGCCCGTTACGCTCATCCGGCGTCAACACGTCAGAGAGACGCTGTTTGGCGTTTTCCAGTTGTTTAACAGGTACTACGGCTGCGGTAATCATAGGGAGCGGTTAGACAACTCTTTAGCGAATCGAAGAATATCGTTGGCCAGTGCAATCCGGTCATCCAACGTTACCATGACTGTGTTTGTGGAGATAGTGGCAATACCCATGCTGTCTATGCTGTCTTTAAGCGAGGCATCCTGTTGATCCAGGACGAAGCCGTCGATCCTGCCCCTGTAGTGCTCCGCCACAGCCTCTGCTGACAGGGGCATTCCCAACTCCGCCATCATCTTTGCGGCAGGTCCCTTGATGGCCTGGCCACCCACGATTGGTGATACAGCAATCACGGGGGCCTGTGAGCGCCTCATGGCACCTATAACACCGGGCAATTTCAATACGGGATCAACGCTTACAAAAGGGTTGGAAGGACAAATCACGATGGCGCCGAGAGCAGGATCTTCCAGAAATGCCGAAAACTCCGGCGCCGGCGCCGCCGTATCGATATTCAGAAAGTCGAATCCCGTTACTTCGGGTGCGCAACGTTCCCGCACGAAATAATGCTGGAATGCAAGTGTTTCACCATTGCGAGTATGCACCACGGTTCGGACGTCATCATCCGTCATAGGCATAAGCGAGTGCTCAATACCAAGTTGACGGCAAAGATAACGGGTAACTTCTGAGAGTGTCTCGCCCTCGGCAAGCTTATGGGTTCGCACAATGTGAGTTGCCATGTCCTGATCGCCGAGTTGAAACCAGGTTTCGTCGCCAAGACGCGCCAGGGCCTCGAGAAAGTTCCACGACTCACCGGCGAGGCCCCACCCTTGATTCTTGTTGCTGAGCTCCGCCAGGGTGTACATCACGGTATCCAGATCTGGTGCAATACGCATACCCAGATGTTCGAAGTCATCCCCGGTATTCGCGACAACTCCCAGTTCTTCAGGCGGCAGGACGCGGGATAATCCGAGCGCGAGCTTCGCGCCGCCCACGCCACCCGATATGGCCAATATCTTCGAGGTGGTCATAATAAATTAACGAAAAAGATCCATTTCTTTTGGACGCAATAGTGGTTTAACACCCCGCAGTGTTTCGTCTTCAGGCTCGACGGGTTTATATCCGCGGACCAACACCACGGGAGTCTTCTCATTAGTCTGCCCCATGACCAACGAGGCGCCTGCGGCCATCTCGTCAGCAGCACCGACCTGGGTCACTACCAGCTCGCGACCGTATAGATCGGTTTTACCGATATAATCTTCGACCGCCGTAAAACCGGCGACACCGATTGCCAGACCCAGCGAGCCATTGCGCCAGGCACGACCCAGGCTGTCATTGATAATAACCCCTATATCCACGGCGAGCCGCGTCCTGACATCTTCCCGGATCCGATAGGCGCTGGCATCCGGGTCAACCGGTAATAACAGACAAATGTCCTCGTCCTCTTCACCTTCGTGGTAAATGTTGGATTGATCCACGCCGGCGTTTGCTTGAACGAAACCCAGCTTGTGCTCCACGATCAGCACGCCTTCCCGTTTCCGGACGACTTCATTGGATTCATCCAGAATGACCTGCACCTTGCGAGGATCCTTGTCCACCTCTTCACCAAGCGCTATAGCTTCCGGTGTGGGTTCTATCGTCCGCAGGTCAATGTAACGGTTCTCCGCTTTCGAGATTATTTTCTGGGCGATGACGAGGATGTCGTCGTTTTGTAATTCCTCACCCATTGATTGTAATCCGAAAATGATCTGCTCAATGAGATCGTCACCGGGTTCAACCATAGGCATATTTTCAACGCCGGTGAAGCAGAGTTTCATGATTGTCTCGATGGTTCACCGGTAATCATTATGCCCGCGCCATCAATCTTGTGATGACGATTGATTGTAATCAGTATCGACGTTAATGCCTCGGCAGCGGCTGCGTTTGCCAGGGGCCCCGCATGCCAGCCTTTGAGACCGGCGGCCTCGACCAGTTCCATGACTGTGTCCCGGGCAGCTCGTTTGTTACCGGATACCAGCACGTCACACTGGATCGCGTGGTCTTCACGAAGATGCTGGGCCCCTACATTCTGAAATGCAGACACCACCTGGACATCCTCACCGACCACACTTTGGGCCTGTTCCGCGGCAGAACCGGATTCCGGAAGCTGGACCGTGCCGACTTTCGGTGGCACCAGGGGTACCGTCACATCGATCAAAACCTTGCCCGCAAGCCCCGGTTTCACCGTTTCAAGGGTACTGACCTGATGTTCGAATGGTACTGTCAGAACGACGATATCAGCCTGGCTCGCAGCATCCAGATTTTCGTGGCCGGATACATTCAAGTCGGAAAACTCCTTGAGCAGCTCAGCAGCCGCATTTTGACCCTTTTCCAAAGAACGCGACCCGATCAAAATCTTGTAGCCCGCTCGCGACCAGCGTCGTGCAAGTCCACCACCCAAATCTCCTGTACCGCCAAGAATGGCGATTGAATTAATCGTTTCTGCCATGGATTTCGCCCGCAAGTAAAAGAAGCGTGTGATTATTCCCTAATAGCCGAACACAGACAACCGATGCCGGTGTTGCCCCTCAAAAAGGTCCACGTCGATCCAGTTCATTGTGTATGAGCACAAGGCACTGGGACGTACGCAGCATTGCTGGTCCCAGCGACACACCTTCGACACCCTGACGCCTGAGAGATTTGAATGTCTTTCGCGGCATCGGAATATGATCTGTCATGACAAATACGGGATCGTCATCAATAACGGCCTCACGTATATCCGTACCTTTCTTGTCGAGTACGTAGACAGGCCGGGTCTGCGCCTTATCCTTGACCAGACGTTCGAAACTGACAGTACTGACTGCAATACCGCTATCAGTGACGATAGTTTCTTCCTTCCCCAGACCACTGCCAAGCTTCAGCGCGTCGGCGAATGTTTCCAACAAGGCGCGCTCGGTCAAGCCACCCAGACTTCCCAGAGTCCGGCCATCAATGCAAAGGCTCCGGGAATAATCCGGCGACCTTTCCAGCGTGAACGTCAACACAGTGTCCTCGCGGTGGCCTTTCGAGACAAACATGCCATCCATGAACATCTGGGCCAGATATTCCACATGGGGCTCCTTACCCACCGAGGCCAGGAATGCAGCCGGGTCTACCGGTGCCTGCCTCGCACGGACCACAAACTCTCGCACGCCTGAATACTCCTGGACAACCTGGAACCAAAATCGACCGCAGAAGCACGCCAATGTATCACTTCAACGAAGGCCCGGACAGCGGATTGCCATTGCCCGGGTCAGTAAGTGCTTACATAACGTGGTTTTCCACATTTTCTGTGGATAACTCTGGTGATAAGTTTCTTGAAAATTCTCTTAACCCTACGAATATGGTAGTTGAGCGATGTTGTATAATTTTTGTACAGATCCCCTGCAGCCCCCTGAAATTGGGGTTCCCCCATCCTTTTCTCAATTCAAAACAGTCGAAATTGCAAATTTGAGGCCAGTTTGGCGGAAAGGGTCGGTTCTGTGAATAAGTCAGTTCTTGAATTTCTATTTTTCCCCAAAAAACAGGGAGAACGACCCGACTGAAGCGATTTTCTCTACCTCTGACCCCGTCACACCCCTGATTTAACCCTTGAAAACAAGGGGTTTTTGCGAGTCGTGAAAACCAGCATGGATTTGCCGACACAATATTTTTTCATGGAACTTTGCCTGGTCGTTAGCAAGTTGACAGGCAGCTCTACAACCCCTCAACTCACACCGGCTATGTTTTTGTTATCATCCAGCGTTCCCGGACGCAGGCAGGGGTTCCATGAAATCTCGAGGTAAATGAAATGGCTGGTTTAACCAATCTACTCGGCGACCTGAAAGTACTGTATCAGGCAGCTACAACCAAACCACCGAGCGCGGAGACTGTTGGATCGCTTCCCCTGATTGTGGAAGACCATGCGCAAAAGCATCCCGACGAACCGGCGCTGATTCACGACGACGAAACAGTTAGCTGGCGGGAACTGAATCAACGGGCTAACCGGGTAGCACACACTCTGGCCCGCCACGGTGTGAGCAAAGGCGATTGTGTCAGCCTTTTCATGGAGAACCGGATCGAATTTGTCGCGTCACTGCTGGGCATCGGCAAACTGGGCGCCGCGGCCGGCCTCATCAATACCAATCTCACTCGCCAACCCCTTATCCATTGCATCAGCCTGATCGATTCCAAAAAGTGCATCGTTGGTGAAGAACTTTGCGAGCGACTTAATGAAGTGCGGGATGAACTGGACCTGAAAGACGGCGACGATTTTCTGTTTGTACGCGACAACGGCTCGTCACCTCTGCCCAACTGGGCCCTCGAGCTCGATCCTGAAGATGACTCTATCGATGACGATAACTTGCCAGAAACCCGGCATGTCACGCTGGGCGACACAGCCTGTTACATCTTTACGTCAGGCACCACCGGCATGCCCAAGGCCGCCGTTGTTTCTTACAAGCGAATTCTGCCTACCGCCGGCATGTCAGCGGACATGTTGTTGCGGTTGAAAAAGTCGGATCGCATGTACAATTGCCTGCCGCTCTACCATGGCACAGGCCTGATGGTCGGGCTTGCAGCTGCCTTTCATGTTGGTGCATCCACGGTTATCCGCAGGAAACTGTCAGTGACAGCCTTCTGGGATGACATTCGCAAATACAACTGCACCAGTTTCGTATACATCGGCGAGTTTATTCGATATCTCATGAACCAGCCCGAACAATCCTCCGATGCCAATAATCCGGTGCGTACTATTGTGGGTAATGGTTTGCGTCCGGATATCTGGCATCAGTTCAAGCGACGCTTTAACATCGAGCGAATCGGTGAATTCTATGGGGCCAGCGAAGGTAATGGCGGCTTTGCCAACGTGTTTAACAAGGATTGCACCGTGGGTCTGGGCATCGCCCCTGTAGCACTGGTGGAATATGATGTCGCCAATGACGAAATCGTTCGCGATGAAACCGGATTTTGTAAACAAGTTCCTGATGGTGAATCCGGATTACTGCTGATCAAGATTACTCCAAGGTCTCAATTCGAAGGCTACACCAGCGAAGACGCCACGGAGAAAAAAATCCTCAGCAACGTGCTCGAGGACGGCGATTGTTACTTTAATAGTGGCGACCTGATGAAAACCGTCGATGTCGGCTTCGCGTTCGGGCAAAAACATTACCAGTTCGTGGACAGAATTGGGGATACGTTCCGCTGGAAAAGCGAGAATGTCGCAACCAACGAGGTCAGCGAAATCATTAACCAGTTTCCCGATATTGTTTTCAGTGTCGTCTACGGCGTCGAAATACCGGGGACTGACGGGCGCGCCGGTATGGCCGCAGTCGTTTTCAAGGATGGAGTTACCAGCGAGAAGTTCGATATGGTGGGATTCTCGGCACACCTGAATGAAAATTTACCCGGTTATGCGCGACCGCTGTTTCTCCGCATTCTCAAGGAAGTGCCCACAACCACCACGCACAAACTCCAGAAAAATGAACTCAGGGACGAGGCATTTCACCTCAACCAGGTCCCGGATGAATTGTTTGTAATGAGACCAGGCGAAACCGTCTATACCAGACTCGACAGCGACTTCTACGACCGTATCATGCGCCGGGAAATTTCGTTCTAGCAGAAATCGCAAGCTGGCGGGAAGATTACCCCTGGAAAATAGACATCAGCTCTTCAAATGCCACCATCTGACCACCGTTGGCGGATGAAGGTACGAGAATCGGCGTTTTGATTCCTGCATCGAACCAGGCTTCCAATTCCTCCCGAACTCTGCCGGCCGGTCCAAACAATGTCGTATCTGCCAGCCATTCATCGGTGAGAAAGTGCGGAATCTTTTCCCGGTCGCCGTCGGCCAACGCCTTTTCGATGCCTTCCATCTCCTCAACATAACCGGCTTCTTTCCAGTAATTTCGGTAATTGGGCAACATGGCATAGCCTGTCAGCGTTTTTCGGTTGACAGCCTTCGCCGCCTCGATGTCGTCATTGATACAAGTGGGAATCATGTCACCAATAAAGAAATTGTCGTCAGATTTCTTCTCATCCGATATCACACTCAGGGATTCGCGCATATGGGAACGGGCACCATTGGCAAACACCATACCGTCGCCAATTTCCTCGGATAACCGGATCATTTTTTTTCGAAGCGTCGCCAATATAACAGGCGGCAATTCCCCTGCCCTGGGCACCGCTTTCAACTCCTCAACAAAATGCCGGGTATCCGTCAGAGGTTTCCCTGATTTGATTCCGCGGGCTTGAAGTGCCGGTTCATGGCTAACGCCAATACCGAACCTGAATCTACCGTCAGAGATCTCATGGATAAAGGATGCGGTTTGTGCATAGTCGGCAACCTGACGAAAATAGATCGGCATGATACTGGTGCCGAAAGGGATCTCATTAGTGGCAAAAGCGAGTGCTTCACACAATGCCAGAGAATCGCCAAGGCTGGGCCCATAGATACCGGAGAATCCCTGCTTTTCAATCTCGGTGGCCAGCTCAATGGTCGCTTTACGTCGGCCGGGGACCGCGGCGAGACTAAGTGCCGGCATTCTGGTCATGTTCGTTCTCCAAAAACTCCAAAGGAAGGGAGTCTACACAAATAGCCGGTAGACGACCATCGGCTGACTGTCAGTTATAATGGGCATTTGGACCGGGCAATCAGGATTCATAATGGCAAAGAAGAGACGTTCAGCATTTTTACGCAGACAGAAAATTGCTCTTGGCACAGTTGCTGCTGTCATCCTCGGTATCGTCGCCTGGCTGGCGATGATCGTTATCCGCGATGCGCCAATGGGCGAGTTCGAACCCGGCGAACACTACACGGTGTTGGAAGACCCCCGCAGGATTCGTGGCGACAAAATTGAAATCATGGAGTTCTTCTCTTACGGCTGCATCCATTGCTATAACTTCGACCCGGATCTTGAAGACTGGGTCGCGGAACAAGGAGACACGATTGATTTCGTTCGCACACCGGCTTTTGCCAGCGAACAGTGGCGCTTGTTGGGTCGCACTTACTATGCGATGCAAGAGCTGGACATTCTGGAGGAAAATCATTATCGACTCTTCCGCTCCATACACGATGGTGGCATGAGTCTGTCCAGCGCAAATCAACTCGCTCGCTGGATCGATGGCAACGGGGCGACTGCGGAAGAATTCCGCTCTGCCTACAATTCTCCTGCCGTGGATACGAGAGTACGATCTGCAGACCAGCTGGGTCGACGCATGAAAGTATCAAGCGTGCCGACTATCATCGTAAACGGTAAGTATCGCGTTGGCATGACTCGCACCGTGGGTCCGTCTAGAATGCTTGAAGTAATGGATCATCTGGTGGATAAAGAATTGCAAGCCAGGGAATCGGGTGCCGGGGGAACCTAAGGCTTCTCTTCCAGGGTGATTGGCGCGGACGGGTCGATTCTTTTCAGATGCCAGGGCTCATCAGGATCCTGAACGACCGGCGGTGCCCGGCGCCTGGTCCATCTCATGGAGGACATGCGTACATCCCAGGTATTGACTGTCGCGTTGACGATGCCCTCGACCACACCGGGATCATTTTCGACAACCTCGCGCGCCTCTTCCAGGGATCCGGTCCGCAATATCATCAGACCTGTGGACTCATCTCTAATTCGTCCGCCCATTAGCAATCTTCGGTCTTCAAACAGTTTACCCAGGTACTCGAAGTGGGCCTCTATACCCGGTTGCTCATCATAGGGCGTACCCTCTGCCCAATTGTCACCCGGCGTATAACGCAGCACATAATAGACAGCCTCATCTGCTCCACCGTTTGCCTCAGCGCTGGCATGGCCAATGTCCGGCATCATAAATATCAGCGCGATCAACACAAGTGTCTTCACCTGCAAAACCTCCGGCGTACGGGACATGACACTAATCGCCAAGCTTATTTCGGAAATCCGGCATCGTG
>JBBDSF010000131.1:110561-113914 GCA_040905125.1 Pseudomonadales bacterium
TGCGATCAGCTCTTTCATTATCTCCGACGTGCCGCCGTATATTCGCTGAATTCTCGCATCGACGAAGGCTCTGGAAATCTTGTATTCGGTCATGTAACCATATCCGCCGAATAACTGGACACACTGATCAGCCACCCTCCCCTGCATTTCACTGGCAGCCAGCTTGCACATGGATGCTTCTGCAGTAGTAAGCTCTCCCATGACATATTTGTGTACATATTTTTCAGCCATCGCCTTGTTCAGTTCGATCATGGTTTTCAGATCCGCGAGGGCGTAACGCGTATTTTGAAACTTTGAAATCGGCTCGCCGAATGCTTTTCGCTCCATGACATACTCAATGGTCCAATCGAGCATTCCTTCGGCTGCCGCAACAGCACCAACACCAAGGATAAGGCGCTCGCGGGGCAGTTCATTCATCAAATTGGCAAATCCATTACCTTCGCCGCCCAACACCTCCGTAGCCGGCACGCGCATATCCTGAAAAAACAGCTCTGATGTGTCGCCGGAATGCAGGCCCATCTTTTCCAGATTTCGTCCGCGCTCAAACCCTGACAGATGACAGTCAACATTGAACAATGTCATGCCTTTGGCGCCCTGTTTGGGATCCGTTTTCGCCGCAAGGACAATCACGTCACAATGTTGGCCATTGGTAATAAAGGTCTTCTGGCCATTGATAACATAGTCATCGCCATCTTTTTCCGCGCTTGTCTTTATACCCTGAAGATCGCTGCCCGCTCCGGGCTCTGTCATGCCGATTGCGCCAACGACCTCACCTGACACCATCTTCGGCAGCCAATGGGTTTTCTGCTCCTCGGTGCCCAGGTGCAGAATATAGGGAGCGACAATGTCCGAGTGAACGGATACACCCGAAGACAATGCGCCATAACCTGCCCTCGAGATTTCTTCAACCACCACACAACTCAGCTCGAAGGAGGCATCATAGCCGCCGTAGTCCGAGGGCATGTCGACGCAAAGAAAGCCACTTTCACCGAGTTTGTTCCACACCTCTCGCGGCCAGATTCCGTCACGCTCCCACTGATCGTAATGGGGCTCAATTTCCTGCGCCAGGAACTTGCGCACACTGTCACGAAACAGCTCCTTTTCACCCTCATCAAGTTGTACAGCATCGCTCACGATCTTCGACTCCACGGATACCAAATCAGCTGGAATTGTAGGCCTTTGAAATTGGGGAGTACAGATCAGGTCATCCGGGCATCGGCCAGAAACCGATCTCGAAAGGCTTTTATTTCATTAACGCGCCTGGTGGGATCCCAACCCAACTCTGCCGCCATCAGGTCAGCTGCCGGGTCAACAAGATCAAGCACTTCTGTGGGACGGTACACGGCTGCCCTGGTTCGCCGGTATAACGTATCGACCAGCGTTGTTGCTCCTTCACTTCTTACTGCCCAGATGATTTCTCCCTCAAGCACCAGGCCAGTACTGACGAGCGCCTGGTCACCCAGCGCAATCACCTGATCACACTCGTTTCCATACAACCTTACCAGCCTTTCCAGCACTCGATGCGCCAGCTTTGTGCGTTCTGCGAACATTCGAACCAGTGTATCCAGGTCGGTGTTAAAATCGCCGCCCGGCAGGGGCAAGTCAGGTGCCGGCGCGTTCTCCTTCGCGTTTATCTTCGCCGTTACATCGAGCATGTGCACAGCCTTGTCCACGGTATCTTCGGCCATCTTGCGGTAACCCGTCAATTTACCGCCTGCTATGGTAATCAGTCCCGAGTCACTGACCCAGACTTCATCCTTGCGCGAAATATCCTTTGTCGATTTCCCGGGTTCGGAGATCAGCGGTCGCAAACCGGCCCAACTGGCCAGGCAGTCGGACATCTCCAGTTGAATATCAAAGTACCTTTTCACAGGTTCAAACAGATATTCGATATCCTGCTGGTGTACACAAGGCCAGTGGCTGGCATCTTCAGACCAGGCGGTATCCGTGGTACCGATGTATACGACGTCGTCCTTCGGGATGGCAAAAACGGGGCGATGATCGCTGCTTACCATCATGACAGGATGATTAAGCGGCAACCGCTGTCCCGAAACCACAATGTGAACCCCCTTTGAAAGCACGATTGATTTGGAGCTCGCGAGGCCGTTTTGTTCATTAATGGAACCAACCCAGGGACCCGCGGCGTTAATTACGACATTGGAGCGAACCACAATTTCACGCCCGGACCGCCCACAGACCGCCTGCACACCCCGCGTTTTCGAGCCTTCTTTGATCAACCCCGTAACCCGGGCGTAATTGAGCGATATACCACCGGCATTGACGCCCGCCCGGAGATTGGCCAACACCAGCCGGGCATCTTCGGTAAGATATTCTCGATAGACACAAGCATAGGGAAAGTTCGCCGTGTCCAGTTGCGGTTCCTCCTCACTGAGAGATTGACCACCCAGATTGACATGACGTTCGCCAGAATCGACCTGCCCCAGATATTCGTAAGTCGTGACGCCAACACGATACTTGAGGTGCGTCCAGAGGTTATCCGCGGGTAGCATGAGGTTCATGGGTTCGGCGAGGTGGGGAGCAAGCCGGTGAACACGTTTGCGTTCGCGTGACGTCTGCCTCACGATGTGGACATGGCCCATGGCCAGATAACGGATACCGCCGTGAATCAATTTCGTTGACTTGCTTGAGGTGCCGGACGCATAGTCGTCACATTCCAACAACGCTACTGACAGGCCCCGCAGCGCCGCTTCCCGCAATATTCCGGCACCGGTAATGCCGCCACCCACGACCACCAGGTCGAATTCGCTATTGTTCAATTGCTCCAGCGTTGCCTCACGCTGTCTGGCATCCATACAATCAGTCACGTAGCATCCTTCTTATGAAACAAATATCTTTACCATCCGTTGAAATCCTGCCTGCAAGTCATGATGACCTTGCAGCAATCCAGCAGATCGCCCACACAATCTGGTTTGAACATTATCCAGGCATCATCAGCAACGCGCAGATCAGTTACATGCTGGCACAGGATTACACTGTCGAATCGCTCAGCCAGGATCTTGAACGTGGCGTTTCGATCGACAGACTGATACTCAATAGTGAGCTCCAGGGATTTGCCGCTTACGGCCGGTACGATGATACGCTCGATTTCAAACTGCACAAACTTTATGTGATGAAATCATTCCACGGTCAGGGGTTGGGATCAACGCTCCTGGCCCATGTAGAAAAAAAATGCGCCAACAAGGGCGCACAACGCCTTGTCCTCAATGTTAATAAAAACAATGACAAAGCCATTCGTGCCTATCAGCGTAATGGATATGTCAAACTCGAATCGGTCGTTGTCGATATCGGCGGCGGATTCGTGATGGACGATTATATTATGGGCAAGACCCTGG
>JBBDSF010000131.1:114014-116691 GCA_040905125.1 Pseudomonadales bacterium
ATCGAACCACCCGTCAGGGATAACCAGTCATGGGGTTCCACGGTTTCGCTGTACGGATATGTCCCAAGACCCGATGTGGCCGCTTCATCCACCACGATAGCGTGAGCGGGCAGATACTCGGCAAAACTGCGGCCAATGGAATCCGGCGTAAGGTCACCTTCGCCGGGCCCGGGTTTCTGCAGCGCATTGACTCGCGGCGTCTTGCCGCCCGCATCCAGTTCGTTAACCAGCTTTTCCAGGGCGTCCTCGGCGTCTTCATCGAAAGCAGCCAGGGTATGATGCGTGGAGCCCTCTGGATAAAACTCGCTGGGTTTATCCGGATAAGCGAAAAACGCCACCGGCGCCTTCGTCCCGACCATGATCAGTTGTTCAACACCTTTCAATTGCTCCGTCGCCTGTTCCGCGAAATAACCAAGTCGTTCAACGCTGCAGCGACCTTCCCCTCGTGCAACTCTCGGTGTAAAGGTATCCGAGAACACCCGCGCACCCGAGACCTGAGCAATCCGGTCTGCATCCGCCAATGCCTTTTCAGTCAATGCCATGTTCGACATCAGCAGAACAGTTGACTTGCCATTACCAAGCAATTCAGCGGCCTTCCTGACTGCCTTGTCGTCGACAGCGGGGGCATCGGGCAAGGATTGCCTGGCAACCGATGCCACGGACTCACTCCAGGCGCAATCAGCCGGCACGATCAATGTGGCAATCTGGCCCGGTTTGACATTGGCCTGCATCACGGCTTCGGCAGCATCCGCCGGCAGGCTCCCGGCATCCTTGACGGATTTCACCCAGTGCGAAACCGGTTCTGCGAGTGTAATGATATCCGAGGTTAGCGGGGCGTCGTATTTCTTGTGGTAAGTGGCATGGTCGCCAATCAAGTTAATGACCGGTGAGTGCGCCTTGCGCGCATTGTGCAAATTGGCAGAACCATTGGAGAGACCGGGGCCAAGATGTAACAAGGTACACGCGGGCTTGCCTGCCATCCGCCCATAACCGTCTGCCGCACCGGTGCACACGCCTTCGAACAGACAAAGGATCGACCGCATCTTGTCCGTATTGCCTATCGCAGACACCATATGCATTTCCGAGGTGCCAGGATTGCTAAAACAGACCTCGACTCCATTGTTAATGAGCGTTTCCAGTAAACTTTCTGCCCCGTTCATCGTCTCTCCCCCACCTGACTTTCTTTCAGAAGCGCGCAGTATAACCCCGACCATACCCGTTGGCGAAAATGACCACATTAAACGGGTTCTCACCTACAGGGAGATACTTCGAATCTGGCTTTCCGCCCGCCAGCAATACCTTTTCCCCCATTATTTCAATATGTTACAGAAATATAGATAACTGGCACGAATTATGTATATCAGTTAGTCAGCCATCAAGAACCAAAAGCAAGAGTGAAGGAATGACCATGAATAAAGCGTTAAAG
The DNA here is from genome assembly GCA_040905125.1 of Pseudomonadales bacterium. GTDB lineage: Bacteria > Pseudomonadota > Gammaproteobacteria > Pseudomonadales > Azotimanducaceae > JBBDSF01. The sequence continues at coordinate 115,441 of JBBDSF010000131.1, forward strand.
AAGTTTCGTCCAATGGCCAACAAGGCAACCGTTATTTTGCTGGTCATGGTAATGGGCAGTTTTGGTCTGTTTGCCGAATCCCGGATGACGGATCAAGATATGCCCGCTCCCTGCAGTTGGACCGTACAGTCACCAACCGATATCGGTCCCCTGTTTTCACTTGTCTGGTTTCAGGAGTAATGTCATGAGTATCTTCAATCGAATGTCCGATATTATTAATTCCAATATCAACGCAATGCTCGACCATGCCGAGGATCCGGAAAAGATGCTCAAGCAGATTACTCGGGAAATGGAAGAAACCCTCGTTGACGTACGAACACAGTCCACAAGTCACATCGCAAGCCGAAGACGTATCGAGGCCCGCATCAGCCGTCTTGACGCGGAATCACGCCATTGGGATCGGCGAGCGGAGCTCGCCGTTGACAGGGGCAGAGATGATCTCGCGAAAGCCGCACTCAGGGAGAAATGCTGCATCGATGAGACGGTCGGCCAGCTTGAATCGGATCTACAAGCGATCGACGACCTGGTGGACAAGCTGAAGGCAGATACCACCGCCCTCGAAGAAAAAGTCGATTACGCTCGTGCCCGGCGCAAAACCCTCCTCATGCATGGTCAGACGGCGCAATCACGGCTCAAGGTGAAACGGCAACTGCATAACGTCTCATGGGAGAATGCCCTGGCGCGCTTCGAAGGTTACGAAAGGAAACTGGACGACATGGAGGGCATGGTCGAATCTTTCGAGGCAGGCAACAAGACTCTGGCCGAAGAGATCAGAGAGCTTGAACAGGAAGCGCGGCTCGATACCGAGCTTCAGGCCTTAAAGGACCGCATGAACGCCCGCGTATCATAATCCATCCCGTTTCGTGTAACATTCAGGCAGGTTAAGTAGTCTAAATCACCAGATCAAATCGAATCCGGTCGAAACGGAAATGGGGAGGTGCCCTTGTCTGCCATAGAAGAGTCTGCCATAGAAGACGTGAAAAAATATTATGGTGAAACCCTGCAATCCAGCGAGGATCTGAAAACCAGTGCCTGCTGCCCCACAGACGCCTTGCCGGATTATCTGAAACCTATCGTTTCACAAATACATCCGCAGGTTCAGCAGAAGTTCTATGGCTGCGGATCCCCCATCCCGGCTGGACTTGAGGGGTGTACCGTATTGGATCTGGGTTGCGGTTCCGGCCGGGACAGCTTCGTGATCTCAAAACTTGTCGGTGCCTCGGGCCGGGTTATTGGCGTCGATATGACCGG
>JBBDSF010000131.1:116791-121773 GCA_040905125.1 Pseudomonadales bacterium
TTTGTAGTAACACCGCGAGAATGCTGGCCCGAAGCCGGTTTTCACCATATTTCAGGATCGAGGGCGATGAAAGTACCCATTACGGACTTTTCGAATGCGCCACACCCACACCCGATTCCGGTGCGGCTGATCCGGCCAGTGGTGGCTGCTGCTAGTACTCCTGCACCCCTGTGGTAATATCGTCAGGGTGAGCAACTCTACCTGCAAAATAGGCGTCGACGTCGGCGGCACAAAAATCGAAGCAATCGTGCTGAATGCGGACAATGACATTATTGCTCGCCGGCGGATCGATACGCCAAAAAGTGCCTACGACGCGACCCTGGACGCTATCTGCAAACTGATCCATCAAGTAGAACGTGAAGCGGGTCTGGACCACAACTTGCCCGTCGGCCTTGGTACACCCGGTGCCGTGTCTCTTAAAACGGGCTTGATGAAGAATTCCAACAGTACTATCTTAAATGGTCGCCCCTTGCCAGGCGATCTGGAATCGCGACTCCGAAGACCCGTTAGAATTTCCAACGATGCCAATTGCTTTACACTCTCGGAAGCTACCGATGGCGCGGCATCAGATGCCGGCAACGTGTTCGGCGTGATTTTGGGAACCGGCGTGGGTGGCGGTATTTGCATTGACGGTAATCTGCTTTACGGCGTTAACGCCATTGCCGGCGAGTGGGGCCACACAACCTTACCGCTGGCAGGTTATCAACGGGAAGACACGGAAACCATCGATGTCCCGCAGCCGGGATACCGGCGATGTTTCTGCGGTCGCTTTGACTGTCTCGAAACCTGGTTGTCGGGAACAGGATTCGAGCGCAGTTACCGGGAACTGACGGATCAACAGCAACACGCCGCCGACATCATCCAGCGCATGGAGTCAGGTGAGGAGGCCGCAAGTGCGCTGTTTGATCAATATTGCAATTTACTGGCGCTGGCTCTCTCAACCGTCATCAATATTCTTGATCCGGACGTCATCGTCGCCGGCGGCGGCATGTCCAACGTCGACAAAATTTATACCGCCGTACCGGCACAGTGGACCAAATACGTATTCTCCGATTACGTAAGCACTCGCTTCGTCAAGGCTCAACATGGCGACTCCAGTGGCGTCAGAGGTGCCGCGTGGCTATGGCCCCATGCTAACGACTTTGCAAATACTCGAGCACAACATTAGACATGGCACGAATGCCCACCGGCACGGATTCATCGACACCTCTAAAAGTAGGCGTATGAAGGCCGCCGGATTCCCCGCCTGGCGCAGTGGTACCCAGGCGAAAATAAAAGCCGGGCACTTCCTGTGAGAAAAAAGCAAAATCCTCACCACCCATTGTCGGCTTCAGTTCCTTAACCCCGTTCTCCCCAACGGTCTTGATGAGTCCCGGCACTACCATTTTCGTCAGCGCCGGATTATTAATAGTCGCGGGCGTAACGCGATCATACCTTAGCTCAAAGTTGCCACCGCCGACACGCGTAGTACCATCGAGAATCTCTCCCATACGACGTTCGATCATGTCGCGGACATCCGCGCTGTAAGTTCGGACGGTGCCCTCCATTTTCACCTGCTCGGGAATAATGTTGAAGCGCTCTCCACCCTGAAACATACCCACAGTCACCACAGCAGGTTCCAGCGGATCGACATTACGGGAAGCGATTGTCTGCAGCGCCATAACAGCCTGCGACCCCATGACCACCGGGTCTATACTCCCGTGAGGTTGCGCACCGTGGGATTGCTTCCCTTTAATGGTGATATAAAAATGATCCACTGCAGCCATGGCGGGGCCTGAAGTGTAACCAAGTTGCCCCACTTGCAGATCCGGTGAGGCATGCAAGGCAAATATCGCTTCCGGACGCGGATTCTCCAGCGCGCCCTCCTCCATCATTAGCGGCGCGCCGCCTTCTTCGCCGGCGGGAGGGCCTTCTTCAGCCGGCTGGAAAATAAACTTCACGGTCCCAGCTATTTCATCTCGCATTTCCGCCAGAACGGAGGCCACCCCAAGCGCCACCGCAGTGTGAATGTCGTGGCCACAGGCATGCATGACCGGTACCTCACGCCCTTCCCACCGGGCCGTTTTGGTTGACGCAAAGGCAAGATCTGTTTGCTCCTTGACCGGTAACGCATCCATGTCCGCTCGAACCGCTATCACGGGCCCCGGCTTACCTCCCTTCAATATGCCAACGACGCCTGTGTGGGCCACATCGACCTCAACCTTGTCGAAATCGAGACTACGCAAATGTTTTGCCACCAGTGCCGCAGTTTCATGTTCGCTGTTACCCAGTTCCGGGTTGGCATGAATCTGCTGACGTATATCAACCATGGCATCCTGGTAGCGGGCAACCAGAGTATCTACCGTGTCCTGGCCGGCACTGACTGGCAACGCCACCCCTAAGGCCCATAAAAGCATCAAAATCGTACCTGACTGCTTCATAATTTTCCCCTTTTCCTGCCAGCTTATCTTATTCTCTCCGGCACACTGAATAATAGACTGGTAAAATCTTATCGGACGTCGATCGCCGAATTTGGGCGCATCAAGCATCTATATTGATTATCCGAAATAAAGGAGCCTGATCATGACCTCCGGGTTACATGCAAAATGCCTCTCAGCCTGTGGACTCCTGACCGTGATTGGATTTATCAGTCCTGTAGCAGCGCATGATAGCGGGCTGGAGGAAGAATTGCAGTCTTTGCGGGAGCGCGTCGCGGCGCTGGAACAAGCCCTGGAACGCCAGTCATCGTCTTCCATTCCGAAGCCGATGCCGGGGCTTCAGGAACAGGTCGTATCGACTCAAAAGTGGCAGTCAGACGAGGTTGCCACGAGGGAGCCCGAACCCGAGCAGAGTCGACCCGAACAGAGCGCATTCGACCTGGGTGGCGCGCTGCGCTTTACTTATTACGACAGTGACTTCGATGACAACGTCGAGGACACGCGGGGGCGGGCCGGCCTGGATATTATTCGTCTCAACGCCGCAGGCGAATTCAACCAGTTCGAATTGGCGGCGGAGTACCGATTCTATCCCTTTATGAATACGATCCACCATGGCTGGCTCAAATATCGCTTTGACGAACAACGCGAGATTGAAGGCGGCATCACTCAGGTACCATTCGGGTTGTTACCGTACGCCGCCCATAATTTCTGGTTCGGGATCCCCTATTATTTGGGTTTTGCCGATGATTATGACCTGGGCATCAAGTATCGCCATGACGCCGGACCGTGGAGCACGCAATTGGGATTTTTCAAGAATGAGGAGCTGGGTGACAGTACCAATCTGGACCGTTACTCGTTTGACCCGGTATCAGTGGGCGATGCGAGGAACGAGGAGACCAACACTGTTAATCTTCGTACCGTCTACACCCACAACACCGGCCCATTATGCACCCACGAGGCAGGCGTCTCGGGCCAATACGGTGAACTCTACAATAGAGACACACGTAAGGATGGCAGCCATTGGGCCATAGCCGGACATCTGGACACCCGCTGCGGGCGCTGGAACCTGCAACTGGAGTATGGGCGTTACAATTTCGAGCCGGAAAATCCGGCCGGCGTTGACGATAACGTTATCCGCCTGGGTGCGTTCGCCACGTCCTATGATATAGCAGCCGAGGGGCAGTTCGCCGTCGCCAATATTGCCTATAATATCCCGGTCAACTGGCCCGGCGTCGACCTGCTGACCTGTTACAATGACTTCAGTGTGCTGGACAAGCGTGCCTCGCAATTCGATAACTCCTGGCTTAATACGACAGGCTGTTTATTGAGTACAGGCTTTATTTTTACCTATATTGATGTGATCCGTGGGAAAAACGCTCCTTTCATCGGTAACGGGTCTCTCGCCGGCGGTGGCACCGACGAGTGGGATACGCGCTTTAACATTAACCTTGGTATTTACTGGTAGATTATTTTGAGATTCACATTTTACCTGTTAGCGATTCTGACGCAGCTGCCATTCACCGCTGCTGCGACCGCACACGATCTGACATTGGTATCCTGGGGCGGTGCATACACCAGAAGCCAGATGTTGGCATTCGTGCGCCCTTTTGAAGAGAAGAATCACATTCGCATGGAAGTTCTCGATTATGATGGCGGGCTTGCAGAGATTCGCAGCCAGGTGCGCTCCCTTAACGTCAGGTGGGACATTGTAGACCTTGAATTGTCGGATGCCGTACGAGCTTGTAATGAAGGTCTCCTGGAAGAAATCGAGACCGCGTCCTTGCAACCTGCGCCGGATGGAACGCCGCCTGAAGAGGACTTTATTGAAGGCACCTTGACTCCCTGTGCGGTGGGTACCGTCATCTGGTCAACTGTCATTGCCTACGATAGAACAGACTTCGCCGATGCCGGACCGCAGAAGTTTACCGACCTGTTCGATCCGGACCGGTTTCCCGGCAAGCGGGGCCTGCGTTACACACCCAAGGCCAACCTCGAATGGGCGCTACTGGCAGATGGCGTCGAGCCAGAGGTCATTTACGATACGCTGGAAACGAAACAGGGGCTCGATCGAGCCTTCAGAGTTTTAACTCGCATAAAGCCCTGGATTCACTGGTGGCAAGCCGGAGATGAAGCCGTGCGCTTACTGGAAACTGATCAGGTGGTGATGACCACGGCGTACAACGGCCGCATATATGATGCTGTAACCACTCGTAACGAACCCTTTGAAATTATCTGGGACCGGCAAATCTGGGACATTGACCTGCTCGGCATACCCCGGGGAAACCCGCGCCGGCAGCAGGCCAGGGACTTTATCACCTTCGCCACCGCCACCCGGCAATTGGCTATGCAGGCCCAACACATATCCTACGGACCGGTGCGGCATTCGGCCCTGCAGCAGGTTGCACCGGAACTGCGACCCCACCTGCCCACGGCACCAGAAAATTTCCGACATGCGCTTCAGGTCGACTCGGCGTGGTGGGCCGAACACTTCGACCGGATCAACCGGCGCTTCGAAGACTGGGCCAGCCGCTCTATTCAGGTCCCGCAGGCCCTGCCTCGATAATC
>JBBDSF010000132.1:0-5863 GCA_040905125.1 Pseudomonadales bacterium
TTTTCGTTTACCAGGTGATTTCATGGACAAGATTCCTATGACCGCGGATGGTGCCAGAGCGCTACGCGCTGAGCTTGATCGTCTCAAGAGCGTCGAGCGCCCGAGAATTGTCAAGGCGATTTCCGAGGCTCGTGAGCAGGGAGATCTGCGGGAGAACGCAGAGTACCAATATGCCAAGGAAGAGCAAGGCTTCATTGAGGGCCGTATTGCCGAAATCGAAAATAAGCTGGGTGCGGCACAGATAATTGACGTGCAAAGTATTCAGCCTACCGGAAAGGTTATTTTTGGTACCACTGTCCGACTGATTAATCTTGAGAATGACGAAGAAGTGACTTACAAGATCGTCGGCGATGATGAGGCGGACATTAAAACAGGTAAGCTGTCCATTTATTCGCCGATCGCCCGCTCATTGATCGGCAAGGAAATTGGAGACGTGGCGCATGTGAAAACGCCGAACGGTGAAGCGGAATATGAGATATGTTCGGTCGAACATATTTAGCCCCGATTACCGCCGGGCGTCCTGCAGGGATCGAAGCAGATTCGACAATCCCGGATCGGGTTCTTCCGCCGGTCTGTAGAGTAATGCGGTGGCGCCAATCTGCTGCACAAGTTCGGCCTTTGTGGTCTCAAGAAGGGTCTGAATTACGACTTTGCGTTCATCCCGTTCAGCCGAGACTTTAATTTTAATGAGTTCATGATCCCGTAATGCACGGTCAATTTCCTGGATGACGCTGTCGGTAACACCCTTGCTTGCGACCGTGACAATTGGCTTTAGATGATGGCCTATGGCACGGAATCTTTTTCGTTCTGTCTGGCTTATCATGGGTTTGGGGTGTCCAGGTTGAGAGGGCCGGATTGGCGAGCGATTGTACGCGAGTGGACTCGCAAACGCGACTGGCGAGCTATGGTAAAAAAGTCGAAATCCAGCAGGCAGTGGTTGCAGAACCACCAGGAGGATGAATACGTAAGGCGTGCCCGGAAAGACGGATATCGCTCGCGGGCAAGCTATAAGCTATTGGAAATAAATGAGAAATTTAACCTGATTGGCCCCGGCGCGCGCATCGTTGATCTGGGTGCAGCCCCTGGCGGGTGGTCTCAGGTCGCGGTTCGCCTCGCGGGAAAGCAGGCAATGGTTATTGCGGTCGATATGCTGCCCATGGATGCACTGGACGGCGTGAGATTTATTCAGGGCGACTTTGAAAAAGATGAAACATATGAGGAACTGATGCTACAGACTGCCGGTCAGCCCGTAGACCTTGTAATTTCGGATATGGCCCCAAATTTAAGTGGTATGAAGGATGTTGACCAGCCAAGGTCGGCTTGGCTGGTGGAGCTGGCAGTGGAATATGCTGATCGCGTGCTCAGACCAGGAGGTGCGTTGGTGGCCAAGTGTTTTGAAGGAGAGGGCATCGAGGCGTTGCGAGGGGCATTTCGGTGCCGTTTTGATCGAATGAGTAATTTTAAACCCAGGGCGTCACGTCAGAAGTCTCGGGAAATCTATCTGATTGGCAGAGGATATGAGGGTCGGCGGTCCTGATGCCGGCGGTGAGCCGGCGACGGAATGCGGAAATTATTCGCGCGAATCGGAATCTAACCGATCGCGCAAAATGTTATGATGAACAGGTTCCCCGCGGGGGCACCAGAATGAGGATACTTCATTGAATGATATGGGAAAAAATCTGCTGCTCTGGTTGATCATCGCAGCAGTACTGTTAACAGTATTTAACAATTTCAACGTCTCCAAGGGTCCCGAAGAGATTAACTATTCCACATTTCTGGAGCTGGTCAATCAGGACCAGGTCAGGAATGTAGAGATAGACGGTCTCACTATCCGTGGACAGCGGGCGAATGGTGAGCCATTCACGACCATTCAGCCTGAGCTGTCGGATCAAGCGTTGATTAATGACTTGATGGATCACAATGTTGCGTTCAAGGGTAACCGGCCTGAGCAGCAAAGTATCTGGACACAGTTATTGGTTGCCAGCTTCCCGATCCTGATCATCCTCGCCATATTTATGTTCTTTATGCGCCAGATGCAAGGTGGGTCAGGTGGTCGTGGCGGGCCGCTCACGTTTGGCAAGAGCAAAGCAAAACTGATGGGTGACGATCAGGTGAAGAGTACCTTTGCTGATGTCGCCGGTGTTGATGAGGCCAAGGAAGACGTTAAAGAGCTGGTCGATTTTCTTCAGGATCCGGGCAAATTCCAAAAGCTGGGGGGACGAATACCTCGTGGAATTTTGATGGTGGGTCAACCGGGAACCGGTAAAACATTGTTGGCCAAGGCCATTGCCGGCGAGGCGAGAGTCCCCTTCTTCTCCATTTCCGGGTCTGATTTCGTGGAAATGTTTGTGGGCGTCGGCGCCTCCCGTGTCAGGGATATGTTCGAACAAGCCAAGAAACAATCGCCTTGCATTATATTTATTGACGAGCTTGATGCCGTCGGGCGTCACCGCGGCGCGGGCCTCGGTGGAGGCCATGACGAGCGCGAGCAAACGTTGAACCAACTACTGGTCGAAATGGACGGATTCGATCCTAACGACGGTATCATTGTTATCGCGGCAACCAACCGCCCGGACGTTCTCGATCCTGCATTGCTGCGGCCTGGAAGGTTCGATCGCCAGGTTGTTGTGCCCTTGCCGGACATTCGCGGTCGCGAGCAGATCATGAAAGTGCATTTGCGGAAGGTTCCCGTAGACAGCGATGTAGATCCTTCCGTCATTGCGCGGGGTACGCCAGGATTTTCCGGTGCCGATCTTGCCAACCTTATTAATGAAGCGGCCTTGTTCGCAGCCAGGCAGAACAAGAGAACGGTAAGTATGGAAGAACTCGATCAAGCCAAGGATAAAATCATGATGGGCACTGAACGCCGCAGCATGGTGATGTCCGAAGCGGAAAAGAGGAATACCGCTTATCACGAATCGGGTCATTGTATCGTAGGGTATTTGGTCCCGGAGCATGACCCCAGTTACAAGGTAACGATTATACCGAGGGGACGTGCGCTCGGGTTGACCATGTTTCTTCCCGAGGAAGATCGATACTCAATGAGCAAGCGGTCGATTATCTCTCGAATTTCTGCACTGTTTGGTGGGCGTATTGCTGAAGAGTTGACCCTTGGCGCTGATGGGATCACCACCGGTGCTGCTAACGACATCGAGCATGCGACAAAAATGGCGCGGAACATGGTCACGAAGTGGGGCTTGTCGGAAAAGCTGGGCCCGCTTATGTATGACGATGAGAACGAAGAAGTCTTCCTCGGCATGTCGGCTGGCGGAGGCGGTTCAAAAGTATCCGACGACACCGCCCGATTGATTGACGAAGAAATCAAGACTATCGTCGATGATTGTTATAAGACCGCGAAGAAGCTTCTTGAAGACAACATGGACAAGTTGCATGCCATGGCCGGTGCCTTGATGGAGTATGAAACTATCGACAGGGAGCAAATTGAAGATATTATGGCCGGTCGCAAACCAAGGCCACCCAAGGGCTGGGAGGACAGGGATAAAGGCCCGTTGGACCAGCCGGACAGTGATGCGACACCGGAACCCCGATCGCGTCCCAGTGGACCCGTTGGGGGGCCTGCAGAAGAGCATTAAAAAACAAGATAGAAAGCTCTGGCTATGTCCTTTTTATCCGACCTTCCTCGAATCAAACGCCCTGTGGTTATGGGTATTCTCAATGTCACTCCCGATTCATTTTTTGACGGTGGTCGATACGACAGTGTTGATGATGCCGTCGCGCGGGCCTGGAGAATGGTTGATGAAGGGGCCGATATTATCGACATAGGTGGCGAGTCGACGAGACCGGGCGCGGAGCCTATTGGCCCAGACGAAGAATTGGCCAGAGTGATGCCGGTTATCGAATCGTTGCGTGGTGCCGGTAACGTTTTGATTTCAATTGACACGAGTACACCTGAAGTTATGAGGCAAGCGGCCAATGCCGGTGCAAATCTCATTAATGACGTACGGGCGCTGCAAAGAAAGGGTGCGATGGAGGCAGCCGCAGACACGGGGTTGCCCGTCTGCTTGATGCACATGCAAGGTGATCCTTCCACCATGCAACAGGATCCTTACTACAGCGATCTGCTCGGCGAAATCAGGGAATTCTTCGAAGAGCGAATCGACGCCTGCCGGCAAGCTGGAATTGACCGGAACCGGCTAATCCTGGACCCGGGCTTCGGTTTCGGAAAAACCCCCGCCCATAACCTCCAACTGCTCAACCGGTTTGCCCGATTTAAAGAGCTGGGTTTACCTTTGTTGGTTGGACTTTCCAGAAAGAGTACTATAGGTAAAATCCTCGAGGGGATTAGCGATGACCGGCTAATGGGGAGCGTGGCCGGTGCCGTTATCGCGGTAACAAATGGTGCATCGATCGTCAGGACTCACGACATCAAGGCAACATGCGAGGCATTGCAAGTAACCTGGGCCGTGATGAATGAGCAATTAACCGAAAATTGACAAGCACAGCGAACGGGTTAAAAACATGAACGAGACCGTGCGAAAATATTTCGGCACTGATGGCATTCGGGGTCGTGTAGGAGAATGTCCGGTGACAGCCGAATTTATGCTGAAGCTTGGTTGGGCCGCCGGAAGAGTTTTCTCGCGAAACGGTGGCGGTGAGATTTTAATTGGCAAGGATACGCGCATTTCGGGATATATCTTCGAGTCTGCTCTTGAGGCAGGCCTGTCCTCTGCCGGAGTGAATGTGGCGCTGCTCGGACCGATGCCAACGCCTGCTATTGCCTACCTCACCCGAACATTTAATGCCAAGGCCGGTATTGTTATCAGCGCGTCTCACAATCTCTATCACGATAATGGCATTAAATTCTTCTCAGGTGATGGCAGCAAACTCGCTGATGAAGTGGAAGCTGCCATCGAAGCCGAGATGGAAAAAGAAATGAAAATGGTCGACTCGGATCAGATCGGCAAGGTTAACAGGATCAACGATGCGGCGGGCCGCTACATAGAGTTTTGTAAAAGCTGTTTCGCTGCAGACTACAATCTTAAGGGTCTGCGTATCGTGCTGGACTGTGCCCACGGCGCAACCTATCACATTGCACCCAGCGTCTTTCGCGAGCTGGGGGCCGAAGTCATTGGAATAGGTGTTTCACCGGATGGCTTGAACATCAATGCTGACGTCGGTTCCACCAGCCCGGAACAAATGCGTCAAAAGGTTATGGAGACCAAAGCAGATCTGGGAATTGCGTTTGATGGAGATGGCGACCGGGTCATCATGGTAGATCATCTCGGTGAAGTTGTGGACGGGGATGAGCTGCTGCTAATTATCGCGAGATTTCGTAAATTGCAATCGCGTTTGACGGGCGGTGTTGTCGGCACATTGATGAGCAACCTTGGTCTCGAACACGCGCTGATGGCCGAAGAGATACCGTTCGCGAGAACACCTGTGGGTGACAGGCATGTGCTGGCCGGATTGAAGCAACGAGGCTGGCTCGTTGGTGGTGAAACCTCAGGGCACATATTATGCCTTGATCTGACATCCACTGGAGATGGCATCGTTTCATCACTGCAGGTGGCTGCCGCCATGATGGCATTCGGTGAACGCCTGCATACCCTTAAGTCGAAGATGTCCAAATTCCCTCAGAAAACGATTAACGTAAGGTGCCAGCCAGGAACGAACCTGACGGCCGATGCGCCCGTGGACAAGGCCATCAAACAGGCCGAGAAACGCTTGAATGGAAAGGGACGCGTTTTGCTTCGAGCCTCGGGGACCGAACCGGTCGTCCGAGTGATGGTGGAAGGGGAAGACCTTTCCCTTGTTGAATCTCTGGTCCGGGACCTCGCGGACGTCGTCGAAACCTCCATCGAAGGCTAATGTTATCTGGTTGCTCAAAAATCTGTCAGGGACA
>JBBDSF010000133.1:0-5713 GCA_040905125.1 Pseudomonadales bacterium
ATCGACAACTACCGGCTCGTCAACGCCGATCTGTTCGTGACCATCGAGCCGTGCACCATGTGTGCCGGTGCCCTGGTGCATGCTCGCATCGCCAGACTGTATTTCGGTACCAGAGAGCCACGTGCCGGCGCCATCGTGTCGTCCGCCAATGTTCTGACCAACCAAAGTCTGAATCACCGCGTCGAGGTTATCGAAGGAATCTGTGCGGACGCCTGCCGCGACCTTATTTCCAGCTTTTTCCAGACCAGACGTTAGCCACCGATCAGGGTCGACATCGACTTGTTAAACCCAAAAAATCGCGTGGTCATAGCCTTGAATGTATAATGCGCTTTTGCCGGATTCCCCTTCAATGCCTTTATCAATCTTGCGAGGTAAGTAATGCTGCAGCTGCCGGGCGCTCCTGCACTCTCTGATTTTCGTGTCTCCGGGTTAACCGATGAACTTAAACGGATTACGCCGGATATTCAGACTGTCCGGACTCACTTTGTTCACTTCGCGGATCTGGATGAGGCCCTTGCCGATTCGGAGTACGAGATCCTGACCCGGCTGCTCACTTACGGCCCGGAGGCGACGACTTCGGGGGCAGGGGTCGATGGGCTGACTCGTCTGGTAGTGCCCCGGCCCGGAACAATCTCGCCGTGGAGTTCCAAGGCGACCGACATCGCGAGAATTTGCGGACTGAAAAAAGTCAGGCGTCTGGAGCGGGGCATTGTTTACCACCTGGGTCTTGCCGGAGCATTGTCCACAACACAGCTCGCTCAGTGTGACAGCTTGATTCATGACCGCATGACTGAAACGGTCCTGTCGTCCACGGATGAGGCGGAAATTCTATTTCGAATCGATGCACCGCGAGAGTTACAGCACATCCCGCTGATGGACGAAGGTGTCGAAGCGATCAGGCGCGCCAATGACGAGCTGGGGATGGCACTGACGGCCGATGAAATCGAATATCTGGTCGACGCATTTGAGAGCCTTGGGCGGGATCCGACCGATGTTGAATTGATGATGTTTGCCCAGGCGAATTCAGAACATTGCCGCCACAAAACGTTCAAGGCCAGCTGGGAGCTTGACGGCGAACCCCGGCCGCACAGTTTGTTCGATATGATTCGTCATACCTTCCAGGTAACCAACGGGGCTGGCGTACTCAGTGCCTATGAAGATAATGCCTCGGTCATCAAGGGACTTAAAGGTGCCCGCTTTTATGCGAACCCAACATCTCGCGAATATGGTTATCACGAGGAAGATATCCATATTCTGATGAAAGTGGAAACCCATAATCACCCGACGGCCATTGCACCGTTCCCGGGTGCGGCCACGGGGGCCGGTGGTGAAATAAGAGATGAAGGAGCCGTAGGCCGCGGTTCCAAACCCAAGGCCGGTTTGACGGGGTACAGCGTGTCGAACCTGAAAATTCCCGGTCACGAACAACCCTGGGAAGTCGATTATGGCAGCCCTGACAGGATTGCAACGGCGCTGGAAATTATGACCAGGGCACCGATTGGTGGGGCATCTTTTAATAACGAATTTGGCCGCCCTAATATCGCGGGCTATTTTAGAAGTTTTGAAATGGAATTCGACGGTGAGATTCGCGGATACCACAAACCCATTATGATTGCCGGTGGGCTCGGCAACATTCGCGCCGAGCACGTATCGCAAAATCCCATCCAGGCGGGCGCCTCTTTAATTGTGTTGGGCGGGCCGGCGATGTTGATCGGTCTGGGTGGTGGTGCGGCATCGTCCATGGCAAGCGGGTCCAGCGACGCAGAACTGGACTTCGCCAGCGTCCAGCGTGGCAATCCGGAAATGCAGCATCGCTGCCAGGAAGTCATCGATCGTTGCTGGCAACTTGGCCCTGAGAATCCGATCACCTTTATTCACGATGTTGGGGCGGGAGGGCTGTCCAATGCCCTGCCTGAACTGGTACACGATGGTGGTGTGGGCGGTGAATTCGAATTGCGGGAAGTACCCAATGCAGAGCCTGGTATGTCCCCTTTGGAGATCTGGTGTAACGAGGCTCAGGAACGTTATGTGTTGGCCGTAACGCCTGAGCATCTCGATAGATTCGTCCGTATCTGCGAACGTGAAAGGTGCCCTTACGCGGTGGTGGGTACGGCCACGGACAAGGGGCATTTGTTGGTGAATGATCGCCAGTTGGACTCAAGACCGGTGGATTTGCCGTTATCAGTATTATTTGGCAAGCCACCTGCCATGCATAAAAATGCGCAGACGAAAACGCCTGTCCGGCACCCTGTAGATACCAATGTAGACCTTTGTGAGGCAGTTATGCGGGTGATTGGCCATCCCACAGTTGCCAGCAAGAGCTTTCTCATAACGATCGGTGACCGTACCGTGGGCGGTCTGGTGTCGCGGGATCAAATGGTTGGCCCCTGGCAAACACCGGTTGCCGATGTCGCTGTGACCACCAGCGCATATACGGGTCGAAGCGGCGAGGCCATGGCTATGGGCGAAAGGACGCCAGTCGCGCTGCTGGATGCCCCCGCCTCGGGTTGCATGGCTGTCGGGGAGGCCGTCACCAACATTGCTGCCGCTCGAATTGGTGCTATCGAAGACGTCAAGTTGTCAGCCAACTGGATGGCCGCTTCCGGACATCCGGGTGAAGATGCCAGGTTATATCGTACAGTGGAAGCGGTCGGTATGGAGCTCTGTCCGGCACTGGGTATTTGTATACCCGTGGGCAAAGACTCCATGTCCATGCAAACACGCTGGCAAGAGGAGGATAGGGAAAAAACCGTGACGGCGCCTTTGTCTTTGGTCGTTTCAGCCTTTGCTCCCGTGCCGGATGTAAGCAAGACGCTAACGCCTCAACTACGTCGCGATGAGAGTACGGTGATTCTTCTCGTTGACTTGAGTGGCAAGAGACGACTTGGGGGGTCCATATTCGCCCAATGTTTTAACCAACTGGGCGATGAATGCCCGGACGTGGACAGCCCGGAACACCCGAAAGACTTCTTCGCGATTATTCAGGACGACACCATTCGCGAGCTCGTGCTGGCTTACCATGACCGGTCCGATGGCGGGTTGCTCGCGACGGTGCTGGAAATGGCATTCGCGAGCCGCATGGGTGTTTCTATAAACGTTAGCGACAATGTTATTGAAACATTATTCAATGAAGAGCTGGGCGCGCTTCTTCAAGTGAAAGCGGATGATGTCGATGTTGTCAGGAGTCGATTCCAGGCGTCCGATATTGCGTGTGAAGCGGTGGCGAGGCCTCGTCTTGACCAAATCATTACGATCAACGAAGGTGAAGAACGGTTGTTCGAGGCAAGGCGAGCGACTTTGCAGAAGCGA
Organism: Pseudomonadales bacterium; assembly: GCA_040905125.1. Taxonomy (GTDB): domain Bacteria; phylum Pseudomonadota; class Gammaproteobacteria; order Pseudomonadales; family Azotimanducaceae; genus JBBDSF01. The sequence goes on from JBBDSF010000133.1 coordinate 3,310, forward strand.
TGGTCAGAGACCAGTTATCGAATTCAACGGCTTCGGGATAATCCCGCATGTGCCGATGAAGAGTTTTCGGTTATCGATGACGATGACGATCCGGGGTTATCCGTCCATTTAACCTACAACCTCGATGAAGATGTCAGCGCGCCCTATATCGCGAAAGGGGAACGACCCCGACTGGCCATATTGCGAGAGCAGGGGGTTAACAGTCAGATGGAGATGGCTGCCGTGTTTCACCGTGCGGGGTTCACCACCGTGGACGTGCATATGAGTGACATCCTTGCCGGTCACGTTGATCTGGAACAGTTCAAGGGGCTTATCGCCTGCGGCGGCTTTTCCTATGGAGACGTATTGGGTGCCGGAGAAGGCTGGGCCAAATCCATACTCTTTCATTCCCGGGCCAGAGACGTATTCGAGTCTTTCTTTCATCGACCGGATACGTTCGGTTTGGGTGTCTGCAATGGCTGTCAGATGTTCGCTACCCTGAAGTCATTGATACCGGGCGCCGAATTGTGGCCGCGCTTTGTCGTTAATCGCTCGGAACAATTTGAGGCGCGGTTTTCTCTCGTTCAGGTACAGAAAAGCAGCTCCGTTATGTTGGCAGGGATGGAAGGCTCCCGCATGCCCATTGCCGTGTCCCATGGTGAAGGCCGTGCTGAAGTTGACCCTGACCGTTTTGACGAGATTCTGAATAGTGGGACGGTGGCATTGCGGTTTGTCGATAACTACGCACACTTTACCGAAACCTACCCTGCAAATCCCAACGGCTCTCCAGGGGGGATTACGGGCCTGGCCAACCACGATGGCCGCTTTACGATCATGATGCCTCATCCCGAACGAGTGTTCAGAACCGTACAGAATTCATGGCATCCTCCCGAGTGGCAGGAGGACAGCCCCTGGATGCGGATGTTCAGAAATGCCAGAGTGTGGGTAAGCTGATCCCAAACTGCAACACCCGGCTGCATCGCATATTAACAGCTCACTTTTCTCGCTGAGACACGACGAGTTTACAGTCTTCTGTTAATTTTATATGGGTTTTCAAAGTTTTATTGGTACATTTAAAACCAATGAAATCAGAAAGAGTTTAGAAAAATTGATTTTAAGCAATGCTGGTAAAATTCCCCTGTGGTATCATCTGCTTCTTTATTCATTTCATACACTCTGCGATACAGCTCGCTGTCGGTGAGGCTTTGATGGGGAACGTATGTCCTGAAAATGAACAACGGTGGCAATGTGTCCGATGAACAGTAACGACGAACCAGGGAATTCCTGATGAACAGTGAACGATTGAAAGGCGGCGCCCCGGCGCCACTAAAGATGATATTCGCGCTGCTATTTGTTTTTATTTTAACTGCCTGTGGCGGTGGCGGCAGCAGCGGTGGCGGCGGTAGTGATGACGGTGGCGAGCCCACGCCAATTACGGGTTCGGGCGTAAAGGGACCGTTGGCGAACGCCGAGGTCAATGCATACGCATTCGATGCCACGGCGAACGACTTCCAGGGAGAATTGCTGGACACGGGTGAGACCAACAGCGCAGCGGCAATCTCGGAGCTTTCGATTCCCTTTGGGCATAGCGGGGCAGTTATCCTCGAAGTGCTGGCAACGGACGATACGACTGACTTGACCACCGGAGCAGCGCCGGTTATCAGTCGCTTGTTAACGGTGGTGGATATTGCGAATCTTGCCAACGCCAAAATCTATCCTTCGCCTTTGACCACAATCGCTTATCGACTGGCAGGTAGAAAAGGAGATTCTACTTCCGCTCCGTACGCAGGTGATGGCGATGGTGAACTCAGCGAAACAGAGTTTTTGAACGGATTTATCGTAGCCGGGCGCCAGACGGCTTCTACCCTTGGTTTCGGTCTCGAATCCGATGCGGATTTAAACACGACCCCACCTATGATTACCGAGGACACGAATACCCCCGAGTCACAGGCCAGGGCGGCTCGTTATCGTACGGCAATTGAAGCCGTCACCGCTGTGGTAGACAACATACGCAAGAGGGCGAATGAAAACAACGCCGATTCAACGGTTAATAATGATGACATGCTTGGCGGCCTCGCCGACGACCTGTCAGATGGCGCCATTGATGGTCAGTCCGACGGCGCGCCGATCGACGCGTTTGTTGACGTCGATGATGTCATTGCCGAGGTGACTGCAGATCCTGCTACTCTGGTTATTCCCGGCACCGAAAAATTGGTTTCCGACGTCGAAAGTGAAATGGTGCGGGAAAAGGAAGACACGGGCAGTGATACCGATACGTCGGGACTGGAAGACGGTTCCATATCTGCTAACGCCAGGCAAGCGAGAAGAACCCCGGACTCCGATGACGACGATCTCGATGATGCGGTCGATAACTGTCCGCTACATGCCAATCCTGATCAGACGGATTTGGATCAGGACGGCGTGG
>JBBDSF010000134.1:0-5587 GCA_040905125.1 Pseudomonadales bacterium
CGGGCATCGTCTGTACGGGAGCCAAAAAGATAGACGGCGGCCTGGGCGCCGAAGATTTCCCCGGTGGTGGCCTTGATGGCTTGAATTTGTGTTTTCGTCAGACGCATGGTGTTGTTGTAGCAAGTCTAGAGGAATCGGGCGCAGGAATCTTCCGTTAGGAATAGTATGTAAGCCCACCTATGTACGCGGCACCCAATACTCAGGAAGGCGCCTATGATGGGCGACGGCAAATACAACAATGCCATCCTGGTCAGGTCGGTAAATGATTGAAAAGGGAAATTTATTAACCAAGACTAACTGGGTATCCTGTACGCAAGGAGATCCCGAATTTGGAAACGCCAGGGCCCTGGCGGTAGCGGCCTCAACTTCCCGAATAAAAGCACCGCCAAGCCCCGGTGTTTGCTCATTGTAGTAAGCCACTTCCTTGAGGAATTCACGACGCGCTGGCGCGATAAATCTTACGCGTTTCACCTGGCGATATGCATCGCTTCCGCAAAGACGTCTTCCGCCGCATAGGCGGGAATCTCACCTCGATCAAATGCCGCAACACGTTGCTCGATTTCCCTGGCCCAGGCCTCTTCGACATCGGCAACCGCAGGGTTTAGGGATTCCAGCATAACCTCAGCCAGCTTCGCCCTTTCTTCGCCTGTAAGACTAAGAGCTTGCTGTTCTATCTGTTTCAGTGAGTTCTGCATAGACACCTCCGGTTCCCGCTTCCTCTTTGGGAACAAAATCGATTTTAAGTTTGTATCCAATTGCCTCGGCGTACTCAGTCAGCGTAGACAGCTTGGGGGAAATCTCTGAATTGACACTTTCCAGCCTGGAGATATTGCTTTTCTTTGTCTTAAGTTTCACTGCAATTTCTTCCTGCGTAAGTCCCGCCTCTTGCCGCAGGGCAATCAGCTTCTTACGGATTTCATAGGCCGGAGCAAGCTCTTCATACTGATCCTTTACGCCTTTCTTTTTGAGAGCCTCTGTTTTAAAGGACATCAAAGTAGGTCTGCTCATTTTACAACTCCTTCATCCGGTTGCGGGCCTTCTCGAGCTCTCTTTTTGGCGATTTCTGAGTCTTTTTGATGAAGGAAGAATGTGACTTTCCATGTCATTCTCGGAGGTTATCATATTTGATAACCTTGTCAAGAGATGTTGAGCTGGAGACTTCCAGGAGGAAGTGCAGCTTCGCGTTATCCGCGCTCAAATCACCACCCCCTTTTCTCTGGCAACCCGGTGTATCCGCTGCTCGGGTGTTTGCGGATCGACGAGCACCACATCGATTTTCTGATCGCCCAGAGCGATTTGCAGCTTGGCGGCGATGCGGCTCGCTATGATGGCTTTGTTTTCGATGGGCCGGTCAGCGGCCAGATACAGGTCGATATCCCCGCCCCGCTTCCCGTCATCAACCCTGGAGCCGAAAAGCCTGACCTCCACACCGGAGCCGAGAGTTTCCTGTACCGTGTGGCGAATCGTGCGACGTTGGTGTTCGGTCAATCGCATGAATCAGCTACGCCACATGCATGATTGGATGATCGCTTTGACGCGCTGCATATTCCAGTGCCGCAGTGATGTCATCTGCCTCAAGATAAGGATAATCCGTCAGGATATCTTCCCTGGAAGCGCCCGCGGCGAGTAAATCAAGGACATCCTTTACTCGGACCCTCATGCCCCGAATACAAGGCCGGCCACCGAATTGCTCGGGTTTCACGGTTATGCGCGATAGTTGACTCATGCTTTTATCTTCGGATGTTGGATAGTTGCTTCGCGGGTGATTGTAGCTGATTGGAAAGGCTATTCGAACAACTTAGAGCGGAGCAATAGTGTCGGGATAGCAGTGTGGATCCTGGCCAGTGCCGTACTTATCTGGACTCAGGCTTTATTCTCCTGGCGTTCACTGCCATCGCTCCGCTCGCAGTCTTGGTAACGGACTGACTGGCAGTCTTAAACCCTTCCAGCTTCAAGCTCGCCTCATAATTTGACCGACGAACCTTCGCGAAATACGCCTTTTTAGCTTCAAAGCTGACCGCCTTCAATGTCGTCGCCCCCCACTGTTCAAGGCTAATACTACTCTCTCACCTCCATAATCACCAAATTTGCGGGAGTATTGGACAGAGCCGGGGCGCTTATTTATGGCGGCTGCCACGGCGACGACGAAAAAGCGGTATGTGCCGAGCTGTGCCGTTTGGTGGAGGAGGCAATTCAAACTTGCAAGGCTGACACCTGTCCCCTGCCCCCCTCATGCTGATACAACACCACCCCAACGCACTGGATATGGTGTAAAAAGTCAGGGTTGTCGATATGATGTTTTAGTACCAAATCCAGACTATAGGGCAAAACCAGTTCATCCAGTGTGCCGGCGATCTGCAGGTAGGTCGGGAACGACATGTCCGGCGCATCCAGGCAAAGATCGATGTCTGAGTTGGGGCGTTGCGTGCCCATGGCACGGGAGCCAAACAGGAGCACCTGACGAACATCCGGGTAATGGGTCAGTTCGGTTTGGAGTTGCGCGGCAATGCCGGGTGGCAAACCCGCCAACCTGTCACGCTTTGTCACGCTCTTGCTCCAAGTTTGCCAGCACGTTTTTCAGCAGCAAATGATAATTGCCCAGAATCTGGTCTGCAATCAAGCGGGCTAATTCACGGTTGTAGGTATGTGACGTCAGAGTACGGCTCTTGATCATCGCCACCCATTGATCCCCGTCTGCAATCAGCCCCCGTTCAAACGCCAGGCGGATAGCATCGCGGCTGCCTTGAATGCCAGTTTCACCCTGATATTGGTAAAAGTCTTTGATGGTATTCCATGCCAGCTCATAGGTGTATTCAAAGGCCTGTATCAACCCCTGTTCTTCCAGCTTGGAAAGGCCTCGTGCGTTGCTCAGCGCAACCGCTTCATCCAGTTCGTGAAAAGCAGACTGAAAGTTCTGCAGGCGTTGATGCCAACGGATTTCAGGTGGCGGATTCATGCTTTACCTCTGTTTGGCGCCAGGAACGGCGCATTGGGCCTCACCCTTACATGTTGATTCATATTGAACAAATCAATTCGTGTTTCAAACTTATGCTCGATAGGCGAGCTTGTCTGCTTCAGCTTCGACCGCCCTGATGACTCCTTGAACAGAATCAATATCCGCAGACTCGAAATAATGCTCTCCGCACTGTGAACATACCCATGCCGGGACTTCATCCATTGTCAAATGGACTCCTTTTCGATCCACATGCACAGGGACGGTGCTTTTTTTCATCTCGGCCTGACAGTGCATACATTTCATTTTCGCTTCCTCGTTTTCCAATCGTTTAGCGGCTGACGATGTGCTGCATATTCCAGTATTGAAAGCCGTGTATATGATGATAATATACTTTTCATGCTTCATCTGATTCGACAGGCTGAGGGCTTTGACTGGGATTCCGCTAATACCGGGAAAATCATCGACAAGCACAATGTGTTGTCATCTGAGGCGGAACAAGTGTTTTTCAATGACCCCCTCTTGTTAATGGATGACATAAAGCATAGCCAAAAGGAGCCCAGATACCACGCCCTTGGCGTCACTGACGATCAACGACTGCTGCATGTCACGTTTACCTTTCGCGCGAAAGGGACTCTTGTACGCATTGTTTCTGCTCGCGATATGCACCGCAAGGAGAGAGAAGTTTATGAGCAAATTGAAAAAAATCCCTGAATTCAAGAATGAAGCGGAGGAACGCGCTTTTTGGCAAACGCATGACTCCACCGAGTACGTGGACTGGCGCAAGGCCAAACTCGCCAGGTTTCCCAATTTGAAGCCGTCCACCAAAACAATCTCCCTCAGGTTGCCCGAATCGCTTTTGGATCGCATCAAGATCGAGGCCAACAAGCGGGATATGCCGTATCAATCTCTCATCAAGGCCTGGCTTGCCGACGAGGTGAATAGCACTCATCGCAGGTCATGACGGCGCTATGATGTGAGGGCCGAGGGCTCTGCGTCAGTCAGGAGTTTCGGCAATTTGGGCCGGGTGGTCATAAGGCGACCTGGATGATTTCCATTCCTTGTGCCGTGGCGGCTTTGTTCAAGCGTCGGTCGAAGCAGCCGAACTGGACGCTGTGTCCGCTTTCGCGGGCCAGGTAGCTGGCGGTTGCGAGTTGCACGGCATCATAGGCGCGCAGTGCATAGAGTTCAGCGTATTCCCCGGCCAGTTCCACGACGCGCTGGCTGACCTCCAGAACAAGGAAGTCGCCCCAGTCGGCGGCCAATGCGTTTCTGGCCTTTTCCAGAGCAGGGTCGTCTGCCGGGACCATCCTCGATCGCTGTGCCACGGCGGCGTGATACTCGGCCCAGGCAATACGGCTGGCGGCCAGAATTTCGGCTTGTTTTGCTGCCAGCTGCGTGATTTCGCTGCCATCCTCGACCACGTAGAGCTTGACCAGGGCCGAGGTATCGAGAAAGAGAATCACCCGCGCTGCCGAAGCACGATTGTGGAGAGTGATTCGCCCTGTTTACTGATCCTGATCTGAGCACCGGCCGGCTTTCCGCCGCGCCAGCAGGCATCTCCGGTGGCCAGCAGACGCGCCAGCCCGTCATCCTGCGTATCGGGAACTCCGGTGATGCGCGCGATTTCCTTGCGATGCGAGGTGACCAGAATCACCTTGCCCGCCCGTGCTTCGGCCAGGTAGCGCGAGAGATGGGCCTTCAATTCGCGAATGGAAACGGTCATTTATAGTCACTGATACCAAATTTATCAGATTATTGTGGTCACTTGTCCTGGTGTCGTCAAGGGAATCGGGTTTCATCGGCATGGGCGATCAGGGATCAGCCCCGAATCCAATCCTCCACGGGTAAGCCGCTGATGCGGTCATAGTGGCGCCGGTTCCCGGTAACCAGCGTACCGCCGTGCGCCATGGCAACAGAGGCGATCAACAAGTCCGCATCGGCGACGCGGAGCCCCGCTGAGTCCAGATGCGACTTTGTCCGGCCGAAATATTCGGCGGCGGCGAGGTTCAACCCCAGCACCGGCAACGTAGCCAGAAAAGAAGTGACCAAAGGCGCGTTTGCATCCCGGTAACGCGACTTTTCAGCGCCATAGCACAGTTCGCAGGCCGTAATCCAGGTCGTCGCCACTTCGTCGAAAATGGTCGCGCGGCGCTCGATGACCTGCTGATTGCCACGCAAGATTTCAATACAGACATCCGTATCGAGGATCCTCACAATGCAACATCCCGTCCCTCGCTGCGTGCCGCATAAATCTCGGCGGTTTCGGCAGCCGCGTCATCACAGGCCCATCTGCCGGGAAGATTCGACCAGGCAGCCACCTGTTGCGCGACCTGCTCTCGCGCCACGGCTCCAGCCTGCTCGCCTTGCAACGCGGCTTCGACGAGTTGAATGAATTCCTTGTTGACGCTGCGATGCTCGGCTTTCGCCCGCTCCCGGACCCTGGTAAGCAATCCTTCCGGAATATTCTTGATCGTGATTGAGCTCATAAATTCACCCAGCATCCTCCATGGCAACCATTATGGTTGCATGCGGCATCTACAACGTCAATACGGGACGCGGTGCGGACACAGCCTGGTCGGCGCTCACGAGGTCTCCCGCTTGAGCTGGGCGATCTCGTCCCGCAGGCGGTCA
>JBBDSF010000135.1:0-5572 GCA_040905125.1 Pseudomonadales bacterium
CTCGTATGAGGCCTTTAGAGCTTCAGCGACTCAAGAAAACAGCATAAGGGGAAGTCAATGAAAGTCGACGAGATTCGTGCAACTCTGGCACGGCTCCTGGGCGTATTTGCGGTCAGCTTTGCTTTCGCCATCGCAGCGCCGGTGTCCATAGCTCAGCAGTCGGATCAGGCTGACGAGCAGGATGAAGCGGACGACGAGACCACCGAGGAAATCGTCGTTACAGGCTCTCGCCTCAAGCGCAGTACTTTTTCAAGCGTCGCACCGCTACAGGTAATTACAGGCCAGGTATCAAGAGAGATCGGCTCTATCGATCCGGGCGATATCCTGCAGCAATCGACCGCCGCGGCGGGCACGCAGATCGATATTACGTTCCAGGGCTTTGTGCTCGACAATGGCCCGGGCTCGTCGACGGTCGATTTGCGTGGACTGGGGGCCTCGCGCACCCTGGTATTGATCAACGGCCGCCGTGCAGCGCCCGTTGGTGTGGAGGGCGCACCGTTTGCGGTCGACCTCAACATTATTCCGAGTTCGCTGGTTTCCCAATACGAAATCCTGACCGATGGCGCCTCATCCGTATATGGCTCTGACGCGTTGGCGGGCGTTGCGAACGTAATCCTGCGGAAAGATTTTGACGGCTTCGAACTCGAGGCGTACACGCGTATCCCGGAGTACTCCAACGGTGTCGAACATACGTTGAGCGCTGCATGGGGACGCAACTTCGATCGCGGTTTTATCGGAATTGCCGCCGATTACCGGCAGGCAGATCCGGTGGCACGTGATGACCGTCCGTGGTCGGAAGGCTGCGAAAGTTACTACGAGGAAACCACCGACGGCGAAATTCGTACTGAAATGGTTCAGTACGAATTCCTCTACGGCATGAATCGCTCGCCGTGCACCATAGGTTTCGGTTCCCAGCGAGTTTGGGATAACAATGGCCTGTTCGGCTCGATCTACTGGACCGAGGGTGAGAGCAATCTCGGTATTCCGAATCTCTCGGAAGGTGTCATGTATGACGTAATTCTCGACACCGACGGTGATGGTGCCGTAGATCTGGACTTTACCGACTACTTCCTGACATCGGAGCTCGGCGAAACACATCTGATTCCGGACCAGGAACGCATCAGTGTGATGGCATACGGCGAGTATACGTTTGCCGGTGAAATGAATATCACCCCGTATTTCGAGGCCCTTTTTAACCGGCGCGAAACCTACGCATTGAGCCTGGGCGCTGCATTGTTTGAAGAGGCACCGGCAGACAATCCGTACAATCCCTGTAACCCGAACGGCCTTAACGGCGTGGATTGCGGCGTCGCATACAACAATGCTCTGAATGACCCGACTTACGTACAGAACTTCGGTCTGCGGTACGAAGCGACCTGCGCCCAGTTCGGCTTTTCGCTGGCTCAATGCACGCCGGCGTTATTTGGACTGCTGTTGCCGGGTACGGGCGCAGTTGGTGCGCTGCCACTGGAAGGCCAGGTATCTATCCGTGGCGACCGCAACTTCGTCCAGTCGGAAGTCGAGCAGATGCGCCTGGTCACCGGTGTCAGGGGTGATTTACCGATGCTCAGCTTTGGCCAGATGGACAACTGGTCATTCGATGTTGCATTGGTTCACTCGGATGCCACAGGCACGTCGTTGCGGCAGGGCGTGAATGAGGAGCGTCTCCTTTATTCGCTCAATACCAGTGTTCTGGATCCTGTCACCGGTGAAGTTACCTGCGGCACGCCGGACGGTGGCCCTTGTGTACCGGTCAACCTGTTTGCTCCGTCACTGTATGCTAATCTTGCGCAAAACGATTTTGCCACGCAGGCCGAGCGGGACTTCCTGTTCTCCGATCGCACGTTCAACACGGACTACGTGCAGACGTACATCACTGGAATCATGACCGGCGACCTGTTTGAGATGCCGTTTGGCGAAGTTTCCGCTGCCTTCGGCTACGAGTACCGCCACGATGAAATTGATTCAATCCCCAATGACGTCGCACGCGACGGGCTGTTATGGGGTTATTTTCGTGATCTAGGGGCTATCGGCGAAAAGGACACCAAGGAGTGGTTCGCCGAAGTCGAAATGCCGCTGCTCGCTAACTTGCCGGCATTCCGTGAGCTGACACTGAACTTGTCTACGCGGCACACTGAAGACGAGTTTTATGGCGGGGCATGGACCTATTCAAGCAAGCTCGCCTGGCGACCGTACGACTCGTTGCTGATCCGTGGAACCGTCGGTACATCGTACCGGGCCCCGAATTTGCGCGAGAACTTTCTCGACGGGCAAAGCGGCTTTCGCACGCTGGCCGATCCCTGTGTAACTCCTGAAGACGCTGTGGTCGTAACGCCGGGTGGCGTGTCATACGACCCGGATCAGGATATCCGGACTCAGACTGTGATCGACAACTGTATTGCCGACGGCGTTGATCCGACGAATTTAGGCATCATCGCCTCTGGTGCGACAACGCCAAATTATTCGGTTGAAGTTCTAACCGGTGTTGGCCAGGCGGACCTCCGGGAAGAGCGATCCGAGTCATGGACGGCAGGCTTTGCCTGGGAACAGCCGTTCTTCTCCGCTTTCGATATGACGATTGGCGCTACGTACTATGATGTCGAAATCAAGGACGAGATCATCGAGCTGTTTTCGCAGTTCAGCATCAACGATTGTTACAACGATCCGCAGGGCGACAGTGCTTTCTGTTCTAATATCAGTCGTGATCTTGCGGGCAACGGTCTGATCAACCAGGTCGACGAGGCATTCCTCAATCGGGATTCGAAAACCACCCGTGGCGTTGACGTAAACATTGCCTTTGACTGGCCAACCCAGATGTTTGGCAGGGCGGTCGACCTGAGCGCTGATTTCAATTTCAACCGGAAGCTTGAATTCCAGGATATTTTTGTTGACATCGTTGGTGGCGGTGTCGATATTGACGATGACCTGCTGGAATTCGGTTTTTCGAAGTGGGAGGGCCAGGGTATCTTCAGGGCAGATATCGGAGACTATCGATTAACCTGGGGAACGCGCTACGTGGGTTCGGTCAGGATTGATCCTGACCTGCGTGAAGATCTGTCCTTCGGCAATGCTGCCAACAGCAGAGGCCTGACCTGCTTCGGGCCCGACAACGGCGACGTGGATTGCCGGCCTGTCGGAGCAGCCGGAAATTACTTCCGTCATGACCTGTCTTTCTACTACTACGGTGACGTCTGGACGATAGGCGCGGGTGCGCGCAACGTCCTGAACGAGGAGCCGCCATTGGTGGATGGCCGGGCAGTGTTTTCCGCTTGGAATGTACCGTTCGGCGCGGGCTATGACATTAATGGCCGCCAGTACTTTATCAACGTAGCGGCACATTTCGACAACCTTGGCTTTTAGGAATGTCTGATCGTCGCGGCCTGCGGGAGAAATCCCGCAGGCCTTTTTTTTGGAATTTTGCAGGGCAGACGAGATTGATGATGAAATCTGGTTTACGTTGCATAGTCTGCTGCGCCACGCTTTGCTGGCTTGTCGCGCAACCCGTACAAGCGGACGGCGCAGCAAAAGTGCAATATCCGTTGGAGTATTTCGCTCTTCGCGAAGTTTTTTCCAACGTCCATGTATCTCCGGATGGCAAACACCTTGCCATGCTCAAGATACTGTCTCGTAACGGCAACCCGATATTGCATGTCTATGACGCGGCAGATCTGGACAAGAAACCGCTAGTCGTCAATTCTGATCCGATGGAAATACGCAGCTTTTCCTGGGTAAGTAATGACGATCTTGCGCTCGTATTGCGACAGCAGGTGCGTGACAGAATCCGTGGCCAGAATGAGGGTGTTTACGATTTTCGGCTAGCTTTGCTCGATATCGACAATGAAAAATTCAACGACTTCAATGCGCCGGACCCGATTATCGAAAACCTTCTCCCGGGCGAAGAAAACAAGATCATCATTTCGATGCAGCCCGGATTGGAAGAGGATCTGTCACTGGACAAGACATTTCGGCCGCGTGCCTATTACAAGCTGGACCTGGATCGCGGTACGCGCGAGCTGCTGATCCGTGGGCAGTTAAGTCTCGGCCAGATTGAATTCGACAGGGACGGCGATCCATGGCTGGCCCGTGGTTTCCAATCCAGCAGTCAGGATTACATCTGGTATTACCGACCGAAAGGCGGCAAGGGCTGGAATGAAATTCTGCGTCTAAACGAAGACTCTTTCGAAACCATTCAGGTCTACGGTAAGGATGATGCGGTTCCCGGCAACGTGCTTGTCGGCGCCCACAACGGCCACGATACGGTTGGGCTCTGGTCCTTTAATACCGAAACCAGGGAATTCGACGAGCTGATATACCGACGTTCTGATGTCGATATAGCCGGAACGGTAACGCACAGTAATGAATGGACCTACCCGGACCGTATCGTCGCTGTAGCGTATTTCAAGGACAGATTTCACAGGGAGTATTTCGACGAAGTCGAAGGCGCTATGTACTCACAGCTGGAGGAGCTGATTCCGTATTCGAACTACGTCACCATCACTTCGAGATCGAGAGACGGCAATGCGCTTGTAGCGTTCAATCGCGGTCCTCGGGATCCCGGTACCTACTACCTTTACAGGGAGGGCCATTTCCAGGCCGTGGGCAGTCACCAGCCACTTATCGACTCGGAAGATCTTGCGGATGTCGAATACGTCCAGTACAAGGCGCGTGACGGCCGCACCATCCCGGCGTTTGTAACAAGGCCTCATGGAGAGCCACCCTTTCCGCTTATTGTAATGCCGCACGGCGGGCCTTTTGTCTCAGAGTTCGTCGTATACGACGAATGGGCACAGATGTTCGCTAACAACGGCTACATGGTATTGCAGCCGCAGTACCGTGGCTCGCGTAATTACGGTCTGGAGCATTATTTTGCTGCCTGGCGCGACGGTAGCGAGGCCGGTTATAAAATGCAGGACGACAAGGACGACGGTGCCTTATACCTGGTCGAGCAGGGTCTTGCGGATCGCGATCGCCTTGCAATGTACGGATGGTCGTACGGCGGCTATGCTGCACTGGTGGCAGCGTCAAGGACGCCGCAGATATACCAGTGTGTGATTGCCGGTGCGGCAGTTTCGGATATGGTCCGACAGGTTAATACAATCGCAAATGAGCAATGGTTTCGCGGAGCGGGCGAGATCGAACAAATGTCATATCGCAAGGGCGCCATCAATCCGGTCGAAGAGGTAGAAGACGTCAACGTTCCGGTACTGCTGGTGCATGGAAGCGTCGATCAGCGGGTGCAGCCGGTGCAGGCGAAGATCTATTACGACCAGCTTCAGAAGCATAACAAGCCATACGAGTATGTGGAGCTTGAAGGTGCCGATCACTTCTACGACACGCTTTTCTTCGAGCACCAGCTCACGCTCTACGAGTCAATGATCGATTATCTCAAAAATGATTGCGGGCCAGGCGGCTTGTAGTATTTCAGTTGTCCAGCACAGTCCGGAGCGCAGCGATCCTGTATTAATCAGAACATCTCGCTCGGTCCGGGCTGGTCATCATCGGGCTGCAATCGGCTTTCAATAAAGTCACCGGTAATCATCTTGTCGTAACCCAGGCCGGGCCCGACCATGGG
>JBBDSF010000136.1:0-5864 GCA_040905125.1 Pseudomonadales bacterium
GCTAGCCGAAGCTGGGCGGGATCAGGATCGTGTCTCTTGCCTGGGATAGCGTGTGGGGATAATCCAGCGTGTAATGCAATCCGCGGCTTTCTTTGCGGCGAAGGGCCGATTGGATAATCAGATCCGCGACCAGAATCAAGTTTCGCAGTTCGAGCAGATCACTGCTTATTCGGTAATTGCTGTAATATTCCGTGACTTCCTGTTGCAACAATCGAACGCGACGCCGGGCGCGTTGCAGGCGCTTGTCGGTTCGTACGATACCGACGTAATCCCACATAAAGCGGCGCAGTTCATCCCAGTTGTGCGAGATCACCACATCCTCATCGGAGTCGGTAACCTGTGAGTCATCCCAGGAAGGTACGCGGATGTTACCGTCGATCGGTCGGGGTCGCTGTTGAATGTGTTCTGCAGCGGAAGTGGCGAAGACCAGGCACTCCAGCAGGGAATTGCTGGCCATACGGTTGGCGCCGTGAAGTCCTGTGAAACTGGCTTCACCAATGGCGTAAAGATTCGGAATGTCCGTCAATCCCCGCGTGTCCGTCATAATGCCGCCACAGGTATAGTGTGCCGCAGGTACGATGGGAATCGGGCTTTGGGTTATATCGATACCAAGCTCAAGACAACGTGTATAAATTGTCGGAAAATGAGCCTTGATAAAATCAGCATCTTTGTGGCTGATGTCCAGGTAGACACAGTCGAGGCCCAGGCGTTTCATCTCATGGTCTATGGCGCGGGCGACAATGTCTCTGGGTGCCAATTCTGCCCGTTTATCGAAGGATTGCATGAACCGCGTGCCGTCCGGTAGCAGGAGTTTTGCGCCTTCGCCCCGAAGTGCCTCGCTGATTAGAAACGACTTGGCATCGGGGTGATAGAGACAGGTGGGATGGAACTGATTGAATTCCAGGTTCGCCACACGACAACCGGCTCTCCACGCGATCGCCAGTCCATCCCCTGACGCCGTGTCCGGATTGCTCGTGTAAAGGTAAACCTTGCTGGCACCGCCGGTAGCCAGTACGACGTACTGAGCCTTGAAAAGCTCTACATGTCCTGTCGAGAGATTGAGGACATAGGCGCCAACACAATTTTTCCCCGGTCGCCCGATTTTGTCCTCAGTGACCAGGTCGACGGCAACATAACGCTCGAAGATGTCCACATTGTCATATTCAGCCAGGTGATTACCCAATGTCATGGCAATTTCACGGCCTGTCGCATCGGCTGCATGGATGATGCGGCGATGGCTGTGGCCGCCTTCACGGGTCAGGTGAAACCCGCTATTGCCATCCTGTTGATCGAATTTGACGCCCAGTTCGATCAGCCAGGCGATAGCTTGCGCGCTGTGTTCCACTGTGAATCTCACCACGTCCTCGTGACAGAGACCAGCGCCGGCGCCCAGGGTGTCCTGAATGTGCGATTCGACACTGTCGTATTCATCCAGGACCGCCGCGACACCGCCCTGGGCATAGTAGGTGGACCCTTCCCTGGCGATGTCCTTGCAGATCATGGCGACGCGGTAGTCGCGGGCCAGCTTGAGTGACAAGGTCATGCCGGCGGCACCGCTGCCGATCACCAGAACGTCATGTGTGTGAGTTGTCTTGCTCAAGAAATTTCCAGGTCAAAGGGGTTCCTGTCGGGGCGAACACGACACAGTATACTATACCCGTTCCCCGGTTCATTTTCTGGTCGGATGGTTGCATTCGTATCCCACGGTGCCGTTACCTGGGCCCGGGAATACGCAATTATCGGGCCGGCTCTGTTATCATGGCGATCTTTCTAACTACTGGTTCGTGGGCCTGAATTTCAGCCCGGAGGGCCATGCACAAAAGGCGCAGTCAGGAGTGGTATCGGTGACAGCTCAGAAGGAGACAGACCATCAGCTGGTGGAGCGGGTCAAGCGCGGTGACAAGCGCGCTTACGACCTGCTTGTGCTCAAATACCAGCACAAGATTGTCGGTCTGGTTAGCCGTTATCTGCGCGATCAGGACGAAGTCATGGATGTGACTCAGGAAGCCTTTATCAAGGCATTTCGTGCCTTGCCCAGATTCCGGGGAGATAGCGCTTTTTACACCTGGTTGTACCGGATTGCCATTAATACGGCCAAAAATCACCTGGTTTCCAAGTCGCGGCGTCCACCGGATAGTGATATAGATGTGGATGAAGGGGAATTTCACGACAACACTGCGGTCTTAAAGGATATCGAGAATCCGGAGAACGCGCTCGCCACGGATCAGCTGGAGGCTGTGGTTTACAAGGCGATCGACGATCTGCCGGAGGAACTGAAAGCTGCGGTAACTTTACGGGAATTTGAAGGTCTTAGTTACGAGGAGATTGCTGAAGTGATGGAATGTCCGGTGGGTACAGTCAGGTCGAGGATTTTCAGGGCCCGTGAGGCGATCGAAAAGAAAATTGAGGCAATTGGCTAAATTGCTGATAGTGGTGCATTAATAGTACAGTTACAGAGACCAAGAGGGGATCAGAATTGTGACAGATAAGTCAAAAGAATCACTGTCTGCATTGTTGGACGAAGAGGCCAGCGAATTCGAAGTTCATCAGTTGTTGCGAGGATTCAATTCAGATGAATCTCTTAAGGGAAGCTGGCTAACCTATCAACAGGTGCGAGCTGTGGTCAGAGGTGAAAAATCTCTGACCAGCGATCAGCATCGCCATTTGCATACCCGAATCTCTCAGGCGGTGGCAGCGGAAGGCTTGCCCGAATTCGGGTCGCAATACGGGCCCTTAAAGGGTAGAAGTTTCGTCAAACCGGCTGCGGGCATCGCCGTAGCAGCTTCTCTGGTTCTGGCGAGTTTCTTCGTGTTGCAAACGGCGGAGTCACCTGAGCCCACACGTGGCATGGTAGATAGTGAGAGGCGCGCACCGACTCAAGCGATTCCCGCACAAACGGTCAGTAACCAGATGAAATCAGGCTCCGATAACTGGGCTACACGATATACTGGTGAGGACGTGGAGCTTACAGAGCTGGATGATGAAAAGCAGCGGCGCCTTCGTGAATATCTGAATCAACATGATCGAATGGTTCGAATGAATCCCAACGCCCGAATGGTGATGTTCGAAAACTCGGCCAGCGAATAAGCGTTATGCCTCGATTCATGTCACTGACCGCGAGACTGGCGATCCTCCTTGCCACTTCGATTGGCTGCGTTGGTCTTCAAGCTTCCGATGTTGAGGATGCCAGGGTCTGGTTGGAGAAGATGGGCAAGGCCCTGCGTCAGGAAAACTACGAGGGCATATTCACGTACATGCGAGGCAACCACTTCGACACGGTAAAAGTGGTTCATCAATTCAAGGACGGCAAAGAATACGAACGGATGTTGCACCTGAACGGTAAAAAGCGGGAAGTCATTCAGGAAGGCGACAAGCTCATCTGCAAGCACGCGGCATCTGATGATGTGGACCTTGGTCACGAGATCTCCACGGGACCTTTCACGCACGCATTTAACGAAAATCTTAATGCCTATCAGGATCTCTATAATTTCACGTTCCATGGACAAGATCGGATTGCTGATCGGAATGCGATCAAGGTCGGCATAACACCCAAATATCATGATCGTTACGGCTATCGTCTGTGGCTGGACGAGGAAACCGGATTACTGCTTCAGTCGCATCTCGTTAATCGTGGCAGAGTGCTGGAAGTATTTCAGTTCGTTCAAGTGGACATCGGCAAACCGATATCGGAGAGGGACCTGACCAGCGCCCTGGCGCACGAATCTGTCAAACATGAATTAACTCCCGATATTCTGGAGTCCGCAAATTCGTCGCAAAGCAAACCTGACTGGAAGGTGTCGTGGGTACCGGACGGGTTCAGGCCGGTGCACGTACCCCAGGCGAATCGTTTATTGTTTACAGACGGTCTTGCAACCTTCTCAGTGTTTGTCGAGCAAGCTGGTTCAGCTGCCCTGCCTGAGCTGACGACGCAGATGGGTGGTACTGTGGTGCTGTCAAGGAGGCTCAAGAACACAGCGCAACATATTACTGTTGTCGGTGAAGTGCCCGAGAACGTGGCCCGAAAAGTGGCTGAATCCGTGGAACCACTCACCTACTAATGGAACCGGCGATGGTGAGCATACATGGGCAGGTTACTGACAAAACCAGTGAGGGGGTATGGGTGAGTTTCGAGTCGCCCGCCCGCTTTTGCGAGGGTTGCCATTGCGCCGCCTTGTTCGCGCCAGGACATCGTGCGACGAGGGAAAACATATGGCTGCCAGGGGGCCGATTGCCTGGTGATGGGCGTACCGACGAAGACATCGTGCTGTCGATTTCCTCGGCGGATAATGTTCAATTAGTTGCGCATTCCATTGGACTACCCCTTGTGGGCTTCGTTGCCGGTGCGCTCGTTTCACACCTGCTGGGAGCCAGTGAGTTCCTTGAGGTCCTGGGTTCCCTCGCGGGTATGAGTCTTGGCATTTTTTATTGCAAGGAACTCTCACTTAACAAATTTAAAATCGATAGAGGTTAACCATGCATGGTCTTAGATTAGCCGCAATGGCGCTTTTGTTTGCAGGCATATCACTTGTCTCTAGTGGCGTGACGGCACAACTCCCGCAGTTCACCGAACTCGTCAAGGAAACTTCGCCGGCTGTGGTAAATATCAGCGCTACACGGGAAGCGAAGTCACCAGGACATGATCGATTCAGCGAACAGGATGTGCCGGAATTCTTTCGCCGATTCTTTGAAAATATGCCCAGAGAGCGTGCTCCCAGGCCCTCTGCGGGATCCGGGTTTATAATCTCGGAAGATGGTTATATTCTGACTAACCATCATGTGGTCAAGGACGCGGATGAAATTGTGGTGGCGCTTAGCGACCGGCGTGAACGAATCGCTGAAATCGTGGGCGCGGATCCATTGTCGGATCTGGCATTGTTGAAAATTGACGCCCAGGATTTGCCCACGGTCAAAATGGGTAATTCCGATAACCTGGAAGTGGGTGAATGGGTTGTAGCCATTGGTTCACCGTTTGGCTTCGAATATTCCGTAACGGCGGGGATTGTCAGTGCGAAGGGGCGAAGCCTGCCCAACTCGAACAGCAATTATGTACCGTTTATCCAGACGGATGTGGCAATCAACCCTGGCAATTCTGGCGGTCCTTTATTTAACCTTGACGGAGAAGTGATCGGCATCAATTCCCAGATTTTTACGCGCTCGGGTGGATTCATGGGGTTGTCCTTTGCGATACCGATCGACGTGGCGATGAACGTGGTCGAGCAGCTCAAGGAAAAGGGCAGTGTGTCCCGGGGTTGGCTTGGTGTCCTGATTCAGAAGGTGGATCGCGATCTGGCCGAGTCCTTCGGGCTCAAGAAGCCTGCCGGTGCACTTGTTACCCGCGTTTATCCTGATAGTCCTGCGGCTAAAGCCGGCCTCAAGGAAGGTGATATTATTTTAGAGTTTGACGACCGGCACATCGATTTGTCTTCGGAATTGCCCCATATTGTTGGCAGGACCAAGGCCGGCTCCGAGGTGGATGTTGTGGTTGTCCGTGATGGTGAGCGGATCTCGCTGGATGTCACTGTAGGTAAACTGGATGAATCCGAAGTATTGGGTTCGGATGAGCGCGAGGGTCCGCCAGGAACGGACTCCGGTAATCGCCTTGGGGTCGAGGTACAGAGCCTCAGCGCCAATAACAAGGAAAAGCTGGGCGTCGATCGCGGTGTTGTCGTTACACGCGTGGGTGCAGGAGGGCCTGCGCGTAGTGCCGGGATTCAGCGGGGAGACGTTATCACCAGCATTAACAACGAGTGGATTGACTCGGTTTCCGAATTCCGGGCAATGGTCGCTGAGCTCAAGGCCAACGTTGCCATACCCGTCAGGGTGGTTCGACGTCAAACGCCGCAGTACCTGGTGATCAAGATCAC
>JBBDSF010000136.1:5964-31468 GCA_040905125.1 Pseudomonadales bacterium
TACCCGTCAGGGTGGTTCGACGTCAAACGCCGCAGTACCTGGTGATCAAGATCACAGATTAACCCTCCAATAGCGAGTGGATTGCATCTGTGTGCGGTCCACTCGCTAGTCCCAATGTTTCACCAGTTGCCGGGAAAATCGCGCCTCGTGTGAGTGTACTGGTGAAATATTGGGGCTAACGCCCATGGCGTACATCCAGGGAATCCTATAGACTTCATCGCTTTTATTCCGTGGACGCACTGTTGGTAAACCTGTGGTTGAACCCGAGTATATTCGAAATTTCGCGCTCATTGCCCATATCGATCATGGTAAATCGACTCTGGCCGATCGTTTCATCCAGGTGTGTGGCGGTCTGACGGAACGAGAAATGGCGGAGCAGGTTCTGGATTCCATGGACCTTGAACGGGAGCGGGGTATTACCATCAAGGCTCAAAGCGTTACGTTGAGCTATAAATCCCGGGATGGTCATACTTACCAATTGAACATGATCGATACTCCCGGCCATGTCGATTTCAGTTATGAAGTGTCGCGCTCCCTGTTTGCCTGCGAAGGGGCGTTGTTAATTATTGATGCCGCCCAGGGTGTCGAAGCACAGTCTGTTGCCAATTGTTATACGGCTATAGAACAGGGCCTGGAGGTGCTTCCAGTTCTCAACAAGATAGATTTGCCCCAGGCCGAGCCGATTAGGGTGCGCCAGGAAATCGAGGAGATTATCGGCATTGATGCCAGTGGCGCTGTACCTGTGAGTGCCAAGATGGGTGAAGGCATAGTTGAGGTGCTTGAAGAACTTATTCGTGTAGTGCCCCCGCCGCTTTCTGCCAGGGACAAGGAGCTACAGGCACTGATCATTGACTCCTGGTTCGATAATTATCTGGGTGTCGTATCATTGGTCAGAATTGTTCAGGGACAAATCTCGATAAAAGACAAGATCATTGTCAAATCTATCGGCAAAACCCACCAGGTGGACAGTGTGGGTATTTTTACACCTCGCCGGACGCCCACCCAAATACTGCGGGCCGGTGAGGTTGGTTTTGTCGTCGCAGGTATCAAGGATGTCAAAGGTGCCCCGGTCGGCGATACCATCACTTTGGCCAGCACGCCGGATGTCGCATCCTTGCCCGGCTTTGCGAAAGTCAAACCACAAGTATTCGCCGGTCTTTTCACGGTTAACTCAGACGAGTACGAAAACTTCAGGAGTGCCCTGGAGCGGCTGATTCTCAACGATGCGTCACTGGTCTATGAACCAGAGACTTCGGATGCGCTGGGTTTTGGTTTTCGTTGCGGGTTCCTGGGCATGCTTCATCTGGAGATTGTTCAGGAACGTCTGGAGCGTGAGTATGACCTGGACCTGATCACCACGGCACCCACTGTCGAGTATGAGGTCGTGAAGAAAAATGGTGAGGTTATTCGCGTGGATAATCCTTCGCAGTTACCGGATCCCGGAGATGTCGAAGAAATGCGCGAACCCATTGCCCGGGCGACGATACTCGTGCCATCAGAACATCTTGGTGGCGTCATCACCTTGTGCGAGAAACGCCGTGGCATTCAAAAAGATATGCAATTTGTAGGTAAGCAGGTCTCCCTTACGTATGATTTGCCAATGAATGAGGTGGTTCTGGATTTTTTCGACAAACTTAAATCAGTAAGCCGTGGCTATGCGTCCCTTGATTATTCGTTCACGCGATTTGAGCCGGCGAATCTGGCCAGATTGGACGTCTTGATAAACGGCGACAAAGTGGATGCAGTGGCACTGATTGTGCATAGGGCAGAAGCCCGAGCTAAGGGTCAGGCGCTGACTCAAAAAATGAAAGAACTTATCCCCAGACAATTGTTCGATGTGGCCATACAGGCTGCTGTAGGCGGTCAGATTGTTGCGCGCCAAACCGTCAAGGCGTTGCGTAAAAACGTCACCGCGAAGTGTTACGGCGGTGATGTCACACGCAAGAAAAAATTACTGGAGAAGCAAAAGGAAGGAAAAAAGAGGATGAAGCAACTTGGCAGCGTGGAAATTCCCCAGGAAGCATTTCTTGCGGCCCTTAAAGTAGAGAAGTAATACTAATGACCATTAATTTCCCTCTTATACTCGTGCTGGCAACATTTGTTACCGGCGCTATCTGGCTCGTAGACATTCTGATTTTGCGCCCCCGCCGGCGAGCCGCGGCCGAGAACATAAAGCAGGGCATGCAGGAAGACGACGACCGTGCCAGGGTGGCGGTGGAAGCCACATTAAAAGAATCGACGGTCGTCGAATACGCCATTTCGTTCTTCCCCGTCTTACTCATTGTGCTGGTTTTGCGCTCCTTCCTCGTCGAGCCGTTTCAGATCCCTACGGGCTCGATGATTCCCACGCTGGAAGTCGGCGACTTTATTCTGGTCAACAAGTACGAATATGGTATTCGCTTGCCGGTCGTCGGTACGGAGATTGTAGAGCTTGGTGAGCCTCAAAACGGCGATGTAATGGTATTTATACCGCCCCACACAGACGAATACTTCATCAAGCGGGTTATCGGAATTCCGGGAGACAGGGTACGATATGAGAACAAGACGCTGTATATTAATGGTGAAGAGCAAAAACAGAATATGATTGCACGGGTTCCGCCCTCGAGCCCCCGATACCTGGTTTACGAGGAGAATTTGATGGGCGTTGATCATCGTATTCATAAGTCCCCCCGCGCTGATTTGCAGGCCAGAGAATGGGACGTGCCTGAAGGTCATTACTTTATGATGGGAGATAACCGGGATCAGAGCAGCGACAGTCGGTATTGGGGTATGGTGCCTGAACAAAATATAGTAGGCAAAGCGTTTGCCATATGGTTTCACAAAGATCCGGGCTGGCGTCTGCCCGAGTTTTCCAGAAATGGCTGGATCCAATAACAACCGAAACAGGAGAAAGGGATGAGCTTGCCACGATATCAAAAAGGCATGGGTTTTGTCGGATGGATTTTGTTGATCCTGATATTCGGCGGAATCTTGACCCTGGGATTGAGACTTTTCCCCCACTATCTGGACCATAATACCGTTGCCGGTGTCCTCGATGGTCTGGGTGAGATTGATGGCCTGGGTAGTCAGCCAACGGCCACTATCAGGGATCGAATGAAGAAACGTCTCAATGTTAACAATGTTCGCGACTTCCCCATCGAGGAGAATATCAAAATCGAGCGATCAGGAACCGCAGCAAGAATTGTCATGGACTATGAAGTCAGGGTTCCGGTCGTTTACAACCTCGATCTGGTTGCTACATTTAACAAAGAGGTGAGGTTGAGAAACTGACGGGCAGACCAATTACCAGACACTTGCAATCTCCAGATAAACTTCAACAGCGCCTCGATTACAACTTCAATGACGACAAGCTATTGGACGAGGCACTGACGCATCGAAGCTTCGGCTCGCGCAATAATGAACGTCTCGAGTTTTTAGGTGATTCGGCACTGAACTTTATTATTTCCCGTGAGCTTTATCGGCGGTTCCCCTCGGCCCGGGAAGGCCAGCTGAGCCGTCTTCGCGCCCGCCTGGTTCGCCGACAGACGCTGGCTGATGTAGCCAGAGAATTCTCGCTGGGGGATTATCTCATTATGGGTAGTGGTGAGCTCAAAAGTGGTGGCTTCAAGCGGGATTCCATCTTGTCGGATACGCTTGAGGCGATAATCGGAGCGATCTATCTCGACAGTAACGTGGAAGTCGTTGGGGAGCGCATTGTGGCCTGGTTTGACTCACGACTTGACGCACTGTCTCTCACAACGTCCCAGAAGGATTCCAAGTCGCGGCTTCAGGAGTTTTTACAGGCGAGACAATATGATGTGCCGGAGTATGTGGTGGTGGCCATCAAAGGCGCCTCTCATGATCAACAATTCCATGTAGAATGCCGCACTGCGCTTCTGGACGAACCGGTTGTTGGTGAAGGAAGTACCCGGCGGGTAGCGGAACAAAAAGCGGCGGCCATGGCCCTTGAGAAGCTGGGCGTCGAACATGACCATAATCCCTCTTGACTGATGCTCATAATCGAGTGCACGACACAAACCGGGTGGGTGTATCAACAATGAGTAACGATGCGACGAGGTGTGGGTTTGTCGCTATCATCGGCCGGCCGAATGTTGGCAAGTCAACTCTGCTCAATAGGTTACTGGGACAGAAATTAAGCATTACATCAAGAAAACCGCAGACCACTCGACATCAGCTTCTCGGGATAAAAACTGACGGGCGGAATCAGGTTCTTTATGTGGATACGCCGGGTATTCACGGTGGAGAGCGCAAAGCTATCAATCGATATATGAACCGAAGCGCAAAAAGTACGGTGCGTGATGTGGATGTCGTAGTGTTGGTCAATGATAGAGGTCAGTGGACCAGGGACGATGAGGTGGTTGCGGATGTGCTGACGAATTCGACTGTGCAGCTTATTATTGCCATTAACAAGATTGATCTGTTAAAGGACAAACAACAATTGTTGCCAAAGCTGGCATCGCTGCAGGAGAAATTTCCCAAAGCTCAGCTGGTCCCTTTGTCCGCTGAAAACGGTGACAATGTTGAACGCCTGGAATCGCTTGTTGAGGCCATGTTGCCGGAGGGTCCCTTTTATTATCCCGGAGATCAGTTAACTGATCGGAGCGAACGATTTCTGGTATCTGAAATTGTCCGGGAGAAAATGATGCGCCGATTGGGAGATGAGCTACCCTACGCTGTCACTGTCCAGGTGGATCGGTTCGAGTCTGCGGGAGATGTTACCCATATAGATACGACTATTTTCGTCGAGCGTTCCGGGCAAAAGGCCATATTGATCGGTAAAGGCGGGGATACACTTAAAAAAATTGTTAGTGATGCAAGATGCGACATGGAAAAAATGGTAGATAATAAGGTAATGCTTAATGTATGGGTCAAAATGAAATCCGGCTGGTCGGACGACGAGCGAGCGTTGAAAAGTCTGGGTTACGACGAATAGCCTGAAAAAATGGATCTGGCTTAATGTCTGACAGAAATGAAGATTTATGTGGCGCTTTCATACTTCATGCGCGGAAATACCGCGATACCAGTCTTATCGCCGATTTGCTGACAGAGACAGAAGGCCGGCTCAATGTTGTTATTCGTGGTGCCAGAGTAAAAAGACCCCGGTTTCGAGGAAGACTGCAGCCTTTCGTTCCGTTGCTGGTATCGTGGTTTGGGCGCGGCGAATTGAAGACAGTAAAAGTGATTGACTTTCCAGCCGACAATATCGATCTGGAAGGGAATAATTTGATGATAGGTTTATACGTCAATGAGCTGCTGTATCGATTGCTTGGGAAGTTCGACCCTGTGCCGGCAATCTATACCTCTTATTATCGATTGTTGAAGGTGCTTGAGTACTCGGATTCGCCTGCAGCTGAGCTGCGTCGCTTCGAGCTTGGTTTGCTAACAGAACTGGGCTATGGGATAACCTTCGATATTGAAGCTGCTACGGGGGCACCAATAGAGCGCAAACAGTTTTACCGTTACGTGACTGAAGAGGGCTTCTACCCGTTGCCCGTGGATACTTATCGTGAACGGCCGTCAGGAGCGTTTGAGGGCAGTCATCTGTTATCGATCAGCCGCGGGGAGTTGGAGGAGCCAGCTGTAGAACAAGCAGCCCGACAAATAGTCCGTTCGTCGTTAAAGACATTGTTGGGTGATCGGCCGCTCAAGAGCCGTGAGATGTTCATCAAAAGCACTCCGCGAGCCTGGTAGCAGCTCAAGGTGACTGTTCGACCTCGGTTAAATAGAGAGAAAAGCTATGATTGCCGGTATTGGCGTTGATCTGGTGAAAGTCGACAGGATTGCTCGATCTCTTGAACGCTATGGGGAACGATTCGCAAGAAAAATTCTGGCGCCGGGGGAACTGACTGCCTGGCGCTGCAGTAAAACACCGGCTATGTTGTTGGCGAAACGCTTTGCGGCGAAAGAGGCAGTCGCGAAGGCGCTGGGAACCGGCGTGCGCGGTGGCGTTCATTTTCCCCAGATTACGATTACTCATCGTAAGTCCGGGGCGCCGGAAGTGATTCTCTCCGGGAAGGCCGAGAACCGTGCTGTTTTTCTTGGGGTGACGGAGACTCATATCAGTATTTCCGACGAAGACGAATATGTGGTCGCGTTTGTTACTATGGAATGCAATTAGGCGGGGCTGCAGCATTGGTTCCTGGATCCAGAGGGTCTGGATTGTCGAGGTGCCACGCCAATAGACAACGAGCTTCTTCGTTAAATATGCCGATGGCCGTATCGATATCTTCGTTCGTACCGGATTTAATCGCTGATTCAAGTTGATCGATGGATCTGGCTAGTCGCGGAATTCCACAGTAGCGTGCTGCGCCGTTGAGTTTGTGAATGTTTTCCAGGAAAAGATCATGTTTCTTGCGGTGCCACGCTTCGTTAATTTTAAGTTGATCCCCCGGAAGGCTCGTTATCATCAATTGAAATAACTCATTCGCCAATTGCAAATTGTTGTTGGCCAGCTCTAACGCCAGTTCCGGGTTGAATATTGGTATGTTATCGGTGGGCGTATCGGCCACCGCATTGGCCTGGTCCGGCCTGCGTGCCCTGGGTAGCCAGGTGTCAATGATGCCTTCCAGTTGAGCGGGATTCAGAGGTTTGGTCAGCACGTCGTTCATGCCCGCGGATTGAAGTCGTGTACGGTCTTCGCTGGTGACGTTCGCGCTAAGACCAATAATGGGAAGGTTCTCTCCTTGCGATTCACGTATCAGCGCAGTTGCCTGCAATCCGTCAAGAACAGGCATATGCACATCCATAATTATCAGTTGCAAATTCTCCTGTTCGGCGGTTTTGACGGCGTCCGGACCATTGGTCGCTGTATGAACATGGAAACCCAGTTCTTCAAGAATTAGCGCCGATAAACGGAGATTGGCAATATGGTCGTCCACCACAAGGACATGCCTGTTCGCAGCCGACCGGGTCTTGACCGCCATATTACGCAAGTGAATTTCCATAGACGATCCTGATATTATATGAAACTGAACTGTTCTCCTATCATTGCGTTCACTCACGCAATTTTGACGGTAATTTTACGCTTCAATGACTAAATCACGATATCCAACGATCGAATCATGCATTGGTAATACGCCTCTTGTCCGTTTGCAACGACTGGCCGGGGACACAACCAATACCATCCTTTTGAAACTTGAGGGAAACAATCCGGCTGGCTCGGTCAAGGACCGCCCGGCCCTGAGCATGATCAATCGGGCCGAGGAGCGCGGCGATATTAAACCTGGAGATACCTTGATAGAACCCACCAGTGGCAACACGGGCATCGCACTTGCCATGGTTGCGGCTATTAAAGGTTATCGTATGGTATTGATTATGCCATCCCACATGAGTGAGGAGCGCAAATCAGCCATGACGGCCTACGGAGCGGAACTCGTCATGGTATCGGAGGAAGATGGCATGGAAGGTGCCCGGGATCTTGCGGAACGCATGGAAAATGAAGGCAGGGGCATCGTCCTGGATCAATTTGCCAACGAGGATAACCCACGGTCTCATTATGAGGGTACGGCTCCGGAAATTATGCGTCAGACAAACGGAGAAATAACCCACTTCGTCAGTTCCATGGGAACAACCGGTACGATCATGGGTGCCTCGCAATATTTCAGGGAACATAAACCGGATGTCAAAATTATAGGGCTACAACCGGTTGACGGTACCGCCATACCTGGAATCAGGCGTTGGCCGACGGCGTATCTGCCAAAAATTTACGACAGCCGACAGGTGGATCGAATAATCGACATACACCCGGTTGAGGCCGAAGAAACGATGCGTGACCTGGCGAGACAAGAAGGAATATTTTGCGGCGTTTCTTCTGGAGGTGCGGTACGGGGAGCCCTCCGGTTGAGCCGGCAAGTGGAGAATGCCGTCATTGTCACCATTATATGTGATCGAGGCGATCGGTACTTGTCTACCGGTGTGTTCGCAAGAGATTGAATCGGTCAGTGAAAGAACAAGACCCCATTGAGCTTCACATAGATGAACTTCATCCGGACGGCTATAGCCTTTCCACGCAACACGGTATGGCTGTGTTTGGCGCGTTGCCCGGGGAAACGGTTATTGCAAAGCCATTTACGCGCAGACGAAAGAGGATATTTGCCAGGACTCTATCGGTTACCGTATCCGCTCCGGAGAGAGTAAAACCGGCCTGCAGTGCAGCGGATAATTGCGGTGGGTGTAGTTTTCAGCATTTTGATCCTGAATCCCAAATTGAATTCAAGCAGGCTTATGTGATCGGCCTTTGTAGCGCCAACAAGCCAGCTGAGGTAATGGCACCACTTTGTGGTGCCGTTAAGGGCTACCGGACGAAAGCCCGGCTCGGCGTCAAATACGTCTCTAAAAAAGCCCGTGTGCTGGTTGGATTTCGTGAGAAGATGAGTCCGTTTGTTGCGGAGATCGATCGTTGTGAAGTTTTGAAAGAGCCGGTTGGCGAGCTGCTTCCTGAATTGGGAAAACTGATCGGAGAATTGTCGTGTCCTTCGGCTATCCCGCAAATTGAGGTGGCTGTTGGCGATGAAGAGGTTGCACTGGTGCTAAGGCATCTCCAACCGTTACTGATGGAGGACATCCGCAAGCTCAAGGAATTCGCGAATCTGCGGGGTTTATCTTTTTATCTCCAGCCGGACAAGCCTGAAAGTGCCTGGAAAATTTGTCCACCGGATGGGCCGGATCGGCTGTATTACACGCTTCCTTCGGTTGGATTGAAGTTCGGCTTTCATCCCCTTGACTTTGTGCAAGTGAATGCCGATATGAATTGTAAACTGGTGGCCAAGGCCATGGAACTACTGGAACTGGAGGCAAATGACCGGGTAGTGGATGCGTTTTGCGGGATAGGTAATTTTAGCCTTGCCATCGCTCAACATGCGGCTCACGTGTTGGGCCTCGAAGTGTCTGCCAGCGGCATCGACCGTGCACAGGAAAATGCCCGGTTGAACGGCGTGGAAAATTGTGTGTTCGAACACGCCGATTTGCTAGCTGACGATCTGGATATTTTCATGCTGGGGGATGCGAATAAATTACTGCTCGACCCGCCAAGAACAGGTGCTGAGAGCCTTGTCAAAAAACTTGCAAGTAGCAAGGTGGAAAGGGTAGTGTACGTTTCCTGCAATCCCCATACGTTGGCCCGTGATACTCAGGTACTGGTTGAGAACGGTTATCAATTCGAAAAAGCAGGAGTGCTTGATATGTTTCCACATACAACACACATTGAATCTATTGCCGTTTTTTCCCGTCAAACCAGTTAACTAAAAACACTTCCTTCATCTATGGTTAAGGTCAGAGAAGAACAGCCGGTTGATCTGGATGGGCGCGTCGATCTGGAGCTGTGGCTTTGCAAACTGATCGAAAAAAACCCTCATTTGAACCTGGCTCGCGTTCGAGCAGCCTGCGAACTCTCAGAGCAGGCTGAAGCCAAAGCTATCGCGACTAATACGGTTTGGGCGGAGGGCCGGAGTAGCTTTAAAACAGGCCTGGCGATGGCCGATATTCTAACGGAATTGCGGGTCGATGAAGACGGCATCATCTCCGCCATTATTTACCGATCCGTACGCGAAAATCAGATTACCTTGAATCACGTTCGCAATCAGTTTGGCGAGGAGGTGGCCGAACTTGTTGAGGGTGTGTTGCGGATGGCGGCAATCAGCAATATTCAGCTGGGCTCAAACACACCTGTATTGGGAGAAAACAAGGATCAACTGGAGCAGGCACGGCGTATGCTGGTTGCCCTCGTGGACGATGTAAGGGTGGCCCTGATCAAGCTGGCTGAACGCACCTGTGTGATACGTTCTGTTGCCTCAAGTACGGAAGAACGCAAACTAAGGTTGGCTCGGGAAGTTTTCGAAATTTATGCACCTCTCGCACACCGATTGGGAATTGGTCAACTGAAATGGGAACTTGAGGATCTTGCTTTCAGGTATCTCGACCCGCTGATATACAAGAAAATAGCGAATTTGCTTGATGGTACGCGAACAGCGCGTCAGGAATACATTGATAGCGTTATTGACATGTTGAGCAAGGAAATGCGTGCAACGGGTGTCGATGCACGTATTGACGGCCGTGCCAAGCATATCTATAGCATCTGGCGAAAAATGCAAAGCAAGAGCATCAATTTTTCCGAAGTGTACGATGTGCGCGCCGTACGCATTCTGGTGCCTGAAGTTAAGGATTGCTATAGCGTGCTTGGTGTCATTCACACCCTGTGGCGTAATGTTCCTCATGAGTTCGATGATTATATTGCCGCGCCAAAGGAAAACGGATACAGGTCACTACATACAGCGGTAATAGGGCCCGAAGGCAAAGTGCTGGAGGTGCAGATTCGAACCCATGAGATGCATGAGGAAGCGGAGTTGGGCGTGTGTTCCCACTGGCAGTACAAGACGCCAGCCTCCAGCAACGAACCTGAACGATATGAACAACGCATTCATTCATTACGTCAGTTACTTGAATGGCAGGAGGAACTTGGCGACATTACCGGGATTGCCAAGGAATTACTTCGCGAGGTTAATCTGGATCGTATTTATCTTTTTACCCGCGAAGGTCACGTTATTGACATGATGCCGGGAGCAACACCTGTTGACTTCGCGTATCGGGTCCATACTGAAGTGGGTCACAAATGTCGAGGCGCGAAAATAAATGGGCGGGTGGTACCGCTTAATACCGGCTTAAAATCCGGAGATCAGGTAGAAATTATTCTGGGGGACGAGGCCAGGCCCAGGCGGGAATGGTTATTCGATCACCTTGGCTATGTCTCGACATCCAGAGCCAGAGCACAGATCCGCAGCTGGTTTGGCCGGCGAGAAAGACAAAAAAACATCGACGAAGGCAAGAAACTGTTACTCGACGAACTTTTGCATCTTGGCGTGGAACAACTCGATGTTTTCACATTGGTTGACGCGGTAGAGTATGACTCTCCTGAATCCCTGTTTGCGGCGATCGGAGCGGGAGACGTCGAAGTATTGGATGTCGTTGAGGCCGCGTCGGAATTGATTGGCCTGCATACAGAGGACCAGCAGATAAGTTTGACGCTTGGCGGGCAGCAGGAAAGTGGGCCCGGAGAAGTATCGATATTCGGTGTTGGTGACCTGGCCTATGAGTTATCCGCTTGCTGTCAGCCGATGTCTGGTGAACCGATTGTCGGCATCATTGCTGATAACAATATGGTTAAAATTCACCGCAAGGATTGTTTGGAAGCACTCGGTAGTGACATAGACGGTCGGAGCATAGAAGTAAAATGGGAAAGTCACACGGATCGGACGTTTCCCGTCAAAATTGAAGTGGTTGCGTATGACAGGCCCGGTTTGTTGTACGACATCACATCAGTTCTTGTACACGAAGAGATTAATGTATTATCGATTGGTACCGACCACGACAGTCAGGAGTCCCGTGTAGTACTTAGCATGGTAATTGAGGAGCGCGCGGTAAACCGGTTGTTAAAGACTCTGGAGAAAATCGAACAATTATCGAACGTGATATCGGCAAGAAGAACAACTGCATCTTGAGCAGACGGATTCATCAACATTCACGTTGTAGAATCGGTAGTCGATGCTTATAAACAAATCTTATAAAATTCAGGGGGTATATTAGTGAAAATTATTCTTTTGGGCTCTCCAGGTGCTGGCAAAGGTACACAGGCGCAATTTATTACCGAACGCTACAAAATACCGCAGATCGCGACGGGTGACATGCTAAGGGAGGCAGTTCAAGCGGGCTCAGCACTGGGGAAAAAGGTTAAAAGCGTGATGGACAGTGGCGCTCTCGTTACTGACGACATAATAATCGATCTGGTTAAAGAACGAATTGGCCAATCTGATTGTGCGAACGGCTATTTGTTTGATGGATTTCCGAGGACGATTCCGCAGGCGCAAGCGTTGGTAGACGAGAATATCGAAATTGACTGCGTGATAGAGATTAAAGTGCCTGATGATGAAGTTATTTTGCGGTTAAGTGGACGACGAATTCACGCTGATTCCGGGCGCGTGTATCACGTTGTATATAGCCCGTCACAAACGGATGATAAAGACGATGTTACCGGAGAGTCCCTTATACAAAGGGATGACGACAAGGAGGAAACTGTCAGGGAAAGGTTGAAAGTGTATAAAGCGCAGACAGAACCGTTAGTGTCCTTCTATAGAAATTTGTCTGAGGAAGAAAACAGTTCCTTGAACTACTTCGCAATTGATGGAACAGGCACTACAGATGACATAAAGGCTAAAATTTTTGCGATTCTGGATGAACAAACAGAAAAATAACGCCGCAAACATGCCCAATAAGCAAAAATGTTAGAAAAAATTGAAGTGAATAAACTAAAATACTGAAAATTTTGCAAAAAAGTTAAAAAAATTCGATGTTTTTAGTGCAAATCAAAAAATTTTTTTCTAAACTTTGCATCGTTAATGCAACTGTATGCATACTTTAATTGTGATTAACACAAACGCCGAGGAGAGATAACTATGGCTGCTAAGAAAAAAACTGCTGCGAAGAAACGTTCAACGACGAAACGAAAGACAGGAGCAAGAAAAGTGGTTGCCAAAAAGAAAACAGGTACCAAGCGAAAGGCCGCTACCAAGCGGAAGACGGCTGCCAAGAAGAAAACCGCTGCGAAGCGCAAGTCTGCAGCCAAACGTAAACCGGCTGCTAAAAAGAAAAAGGTAGCTGCGAAGAAGAAGAAAACTGCAGCGAAGAAGAAAAAGACCGCTGCCAAGAAAAAGAAAGCTGCTCCAAAGAAAAAGAAAGCAGCTAAAAAGAAGGTAGCCAAGAAGAAGGCCAAGAAAAAGCCTGCCGCCAAGAAGAAAAAGGCAGCCAAAAAGAAAACGGCCAAGAAGAAGGTAGCCAAGAAGAAGGCTAAGAAGAAGGTAGCCAAGAAGAAGGCTAAGAAGAAGCCTGCTACCAAGCGCAAGACGGCCAAAAAGAAGGCTACCAGGCGCAGATAGTCCTTCGGGACCAGAGAAAAGCCCTCCTCCTGGAGGGCTTTTTTTTGGTTATTCGTTGTTACAATGCTGTAATCAATGCCTGTTTTTTGGGGTTAAACCGAGAGTTGAGCATCAATCCCGAATTTTTTGCCCCCGATGGACCGCTTGCCGCCCTGATTCCGGAATTTATCCATCGGCTTGTCCAGGTGGAAATGGCGGACACCGTAACCGAGATGATGCTTGCTCGGACCAATGGGCTGATGGAGGCGGGCACCGGCACCGGGAAAACCCTTGCCTATTTGATTCCTGCCCTGCACTGCGGCCACAAGACTATTATTTCCACCGGTACGCGTACGCTGCAGGATCAGCTGTACTTTAAGGATCTGCCCGCGGTATTACCCATATTTCAAGCAGCCGGTGGGCGTGGTATGCGTACCGCCTTGTTGAAAGGACGGCGAAACTATCTGTGTCCCTATAGATTGCAAAAAAACCTGGAAGCAACTGACAAAAAGCGGTCTCCCGATTCCATGGCCCAACTAACGGCGATTCGGGAATGGGCTGCCCGGAGCCACAGTGGTGATCTGAGTGAAATTGCCGACTTGTCCGAGGATGCTCCGGTGTTACCGTTGGTAACAAGTACAGCAGACAATTGCCTGGGTAGTCGATGTCCTGAATATTCCGGATGTCCTCTTTACAAGGCGCGCGAGAAAGCATTGGATGCCGATCTGATTATTGTGAACCATCACCTTCTGTTTGCCGATCTGGCATTGAAAGAAGATAACACGGGTCGACTCCTGCCATCTGTGGATACGATCATTGTCGACGAGGCACATCAGGTGCCCGAGATCGCCAGACACTTCTTTGGTAGTCGAGTTGGCAGCACGCAGATGACTGAACTTGTGGCTGACGTCCGCCGTGAATCCTTTTTATTCGGTAACGATGACACGGATTTGTTGAACAGGGCTGACCATCTGGATCGACGCCTCGCGATGCTGGTGGAATCCGTGAATCGGCAGTATTCTCATGTGGGGTTGGCGCGCTTACTATGTATACCTGATGTTACCGAAGAAATTGCGGACGTAGATTATGCCCTGACGGGTCTGATTGACGCATTGGGGCGTGCGTCGATCCGAAGCCAGATGTTCTCGAGTTGTTATGGGCGTGCATTGCAGCTATCCGACCAATTCGCATTACTGACCGAGCCTGTAGAACTGAATGAAGACTATGTGCAATGGATTGAGCGCCGGAAGTACGGTTTCGACATTCACATGTCACCTGTTTCGGTTGGTCATGAAATGGCCACCCACATCAATCACGGCGATGCTACCTGGCTGTTTACGTCCGCTACACTGACAGTGAACGGAAGTTTTACGCACTTCAGAGACAGCCTGGGGCTTGATGACAACGCGATTGAACGGCGCTTCGAAAGCCCATTTAATTATCGGGAGCAGGTCAGAGCCTGGATTCCTGATAATTTACCAATGCCGGGTACGGATCGTCATACGAGTGCACTGGTGGACGCGTGTTTACCTTTGATACAGGCAAATCCGGGCCGAACTTTTTTTCTGTTCACCAGTTATCGTGCCTTGCGGCTCGCTGCCAGTCTGATTGCTGAACAAGGTGACGTCCCTGTTATGGTTCAGGGAAGCATGTCGAAACATGCGTTACTTGAAAAATTCGTCAACCGGGATCATGCGGTTCTGCTGGCTACACAAAGTTTCTGGGAGGGGGTGGATGTGCGCGGGGCCGCCTTGAAGTGTCTTATCATCGACAAGTTGCCGTTCATGAGCCCTGAAGATCCATTGTCGCAGGCGCTGATGTCTGCACTTGACCGGTCAGGAGGTAATGCGTTTACGGATTATTTGCTACCGAGAGCAGTGATATCTTTAAAGCAGGGTTTCGGTCGCCTGATAAGACAGGAAAGCGATAAGGGCCTGTTTGTATTGGGGGACCCCAGGATGGTGAATCGAGGCTATGGATCAATTTTTCGAACCAGTTTATCTGATATGGATTGGCTGGATAACCAGGCTGATGCGGTGCAATACTTATCCGAGCTCACAGATTGATGAACATTTTGTCATTCATTGGCGCCTGCGCCTTCATTGAATAGAGTTGAGTATGAATACATTGGCGCTTGATACGTCGTCCAATGCCCTGGTTTTGGGGCTGCAGACAGGTGAAACACGCTTCGATCGTTTTGACATTGTCGATCGCTCCCATAGCCGGGAAATATTGCCGGCGATATACCAGCTGTTGGCGGACGCAGATTTGACAATAGCAGAACTGGATCTAATCGTTTACGGTCAAGGACCCGGTTCTTTTACCGGCCTTCGGATCGCAGTGGGTGTGGTTCAGGGACTGGCATATGGGCTCAACATTCCTGTGGTACCGGTGTCGACGTTAGCTTGTCTTGCCCAGGCTGAATATCGGGAATTTGGGGACCAGAAGATTGTGGTTGCACTTACCGCGAGAAAGCAAGAGGTGTATTTTGGGATGTATGAGGTTGATGCCGGCATAGCGAGAGCTGTTTGCGATGAGACGGTGATCGATGTTGACGACCTTCGTCCTGTGACGAGTGACGGTTGGGTTGGCGTCGGAAGTGGATGGAATTTGAAAGAGAAACTTGAAGCTTCCCTGGGCACTTCAATTCGAAATGTGAGGATGGAAGTCTGGCCACGTAGCGTGGACTTGCTTGATTTGGGCCTGGCGCGATTTAGTCAGGGTGGAATTATCCCAGCTAACGAGGCAACACCGGAATACCTTCGTGAACAGGTTGCCCAGCGTGCCAATCGGTAAAACATGTCGACATGTGCCCCTTCAGGTTAATCAGAGACGAAAAAGGTTGTGGGTTGGTGGATACGTCCACGAACCAACATCCCCTTCGTATCGACTTCACATCACCACGGTTGGCTCATCGACGCGCCACGAGTTCACGTAAAGCGCCTCTTGCCAGGGCAACAGGGGCAGGCCGCAACGTGCATGTTCTGGATTGTACCGCGGGCCTTGGCCGCGATAGCTTCATGTTGGCTTCTTTTGGTTGTACCGTCACCATGGTTGAACGCTCACCCGTATTGGTGCAATTGCTTGAGGATGCGCTGGATCGGGCCATATACACGGACGTGAGCAGCATTGTCGGCAGGATGAAAATTCTGGAAGCGAATGCGATCGAGTTGCTTCAGGGTCTGAAGGAAGCGCCCGACGTTATCTATCTCGATCCCATGTTCCCTCCACGTAGCAAACATGCCAAGGTCAAGGGCGATATGCAGATACTGCAACGGTATCTGGGCCCGGATAGGGACACCAGGATACTCATCGACACTGCGCTCGCAACCCGTTGTCATCGAGTTGTTATAAAACGGCCTGCCCATGGGGCTGCGATCGCAGAATTAGAGCCGACATTTACCCTGAAAGGCAAAACAAGCCGATTCGATGTTTTCATTACTTCACCTGGCCACTAACTGCTTTTTTGTTGGATCGCTTGCAACACGTTATACCGAATATCGGGGTCAAGCGTGAGGGCAGTCGTGTCGATGAGCTGCGAGAAGCCGTCATTGATGGAAATCTGTTTGCTGCTAACTGTGATAATGTTTCGTTCCTGCAGAGCTGTAATCAGGGATGAAAATAGCGATCGTTCGAAAAACTCGGGTGAGTTTATCCCATAGATCGTGGACATTTTCTCGGCGATCGCGGATGAATCAAATTCAAGGTCATCTATGTTTGTCCGGTCGGTGGCCGAAAGCAGTGCCGTAACAATGAAAAAGCGTTCGATGGTGGGTTCAATAATTTCCGCGAGAACCGTCAATGATTCGTATTCGTCGCTGACTGGCGTCGCCGCCTTGATCTGGTCTCCGTTCGTACTGACAAGATCGAGCTGTTCCAGCAGACCAACATATCGCCGACAGATCTGGTGGACTTCCGTTTGCGTCCACGGAAGAAAGAATTCAGATTGCAGATAAGGGTAAATCTGTTCGCAGTTTTTGATGATCTCGGCGAGTGAAATGAATTGTTTGCTTCGGATTAGACGACCTATATATGACGGTAACGCAAACACGTGAGCGATGTTGTTGCGGTACCAGGTCAGAAGTATCGAGAGATCGGGCGAGGCGCAGTATATGGTTCCAAAGGTCTGTGTCTCGCGCTGGATACCGCTGATTCGTTTCGCTTCATGAACAATATCGGCCACTGGTAATGGAGTGACGTATAGTTCGTCGCTGTAGGTAAGGTCCCTTGCAATGGCGAGCAGGACTTCAAGTTGCCTGTGTAATCGTCTCTCTTCAATAACTTGCCGTGGTGTGCAAAGCATAATAGTGGCCACCAGGCTTACTGGATTGATCGCAGCCGCCCGGTTGATGCGTGTAACCAGCTGACGGGACAGGGTCTCACAAGCCCGTGAGAAGGCTCGTGGAGCAACGTCTTCAGGGCTGCGCCAATCAGAAAGGTGTTCATCCAGAAACTGATCCAGAAGTACGGGTTTACCAAAATTAACCGTGACTCGCCCAAATGGTTCTCGGAGTGAACGGACCACGTTGACTATATCGAATAATGATTCGGCTTTCTTTTCGTCTCCTGCCAGTTCGGCCCGATAGGTTGAGGCTTCGATGACTCGTTCATATCCGAAATAGACCGGCATCAGGCATATAGGTCGGCTCGGTTGTCGTTGAAAACTGCGAATCGTCATGCTGAGCATACCGGTACGTGGTACCAGCGCTCGCCCTGATCGACTGCGTCCTCCTTCGATAAAATATTCGATGGAATAACCGCGCACGAACATCAGATGGAGATATTCATCGAATACTGTTCTGTAAAGGGTATCGCCACGGAATGACCGACGCATGAAAAACGCGCCGCCCCGGCGGAGAAATGCGCCAACGACAGGTAAATTGAGATTCTCGCCAGCCGCCACATGAGGCGGCATCAATCCATTGTGATAGAGCACATACGAAAGCAACAGATAATCGACATGGCTTCTGTGGCAGGGTGTGTAAACGACTTCGCAGGTGCTGGCGTGTTCTTTCAAATATTCGACGTTGTTGACGTTGATACCATCGTAAAGCCGATTCCAGAGCCAGGTTAACACCAGGTTAAACATGCGGATTACACGGTATGATTGGTGTGAGGCAATCTCGTTCGCATATTTAAAGGCCAGCGCTTCCACCTTGCTCCGTTTTTCGTTACGGCGTTCACATTCCTTGTCGATTGCGTTCTTGACCGGTTCGCTGGTCATGATGGAGTTAATCAATGTGCGCCGGTGAGACAGATCCGGGCCGATGATGGCGCGCTTTTGCCGGTTAAATTGTACGCGTAGCAGACGCAATAATTTACGTATCTGTTTTTCCTGGTCAGGTTCACTGTCCACTAAATCCCGCAAAGAAACGGGTGTCGAGAATTGCACAAGAATGTGACCTGGATGAAAGATCATTGCGAGTAACTTTTTGAAGCGACTGGTGGCCGACCAGTTTTCCGACAGGATCAACTTGAACATCGATTTTTCCTGATCGGGCTGATGGCCCCAATACAGCGATACCGGCACTATTTTAATGGCATCAGTTATTTCATGTTGTATCTCGAACAGACGAATCATACGAGGGGACTGATGTCTCAGGGTCTTGCGGCCGAGCCGTCCCTCGGGATGTCCCAGGAAAAAGAATGCGCGCGATTCTCTGGTTGCGGGAATTCCGTTATAGGGCCTTGGGAGATCGCTGTCTTCACACGCCTTGTCAACCACAAGGAGGTCGGCGAGCGAGCGACTTGGCAACACGAAGCAGACAGGATCATCAGTGCCAAGTCCCAGAGCTTCCCGGTTGCAATCGAGTATGGTGGGTCGTATCCAGGTAAAAAGTAACTTCCTTGCGGTGTGAAACTGAAATGACTTCAGTTGCTGATAGACGCTTGTCGGGCGTGTATCATTTTTTTCCATCGAAAAGGTCTGATATGGCTTCTGCCGGGTCTCTTTCGTCTTCGCCTTCGCCCTCGCCCTCGATTACAAGGTCCCATACGCCGCTGTACTTTCGCTCTGTTTGTTCCTTGATCTCTTCCCGGGTGGATAATACCGTCGGCCGCAAGAAAACCAGCAGGTTTTGTTTTTCTGTATTGACGTTTGTGCGCTTGAATAGCCTGCCGAGACCGGGTATATCTCCCAACAACGGAACCCGGGTGTTCCCCTCGGTTTTTCTGTCTCGAATCAAGCCGCCAAGAATAATAACTTCGCCGTTATCCGCGAGAACAGTCGTTTGTATGGTCCGCTTGTTGGTGATGATGTCAGCCGAGCCGTTAGAGCCAATCGACTGGAGGCTGCTCTGGTCAACCTCCGAGACTTCCTGCAGGATTTCAAGGCGGACCAGTTGGCCATCGTGTATGTGCGGCGTAACCTCAAGAGTCAGGCCCACATCTTCCCGTTGGATGGTTGTAAACGGGTTCACGGATCCCTGATTACTGCCCGTTAATGTGGAGCCTGTTCTGAAAGGCACGTTTTGGCCAACCACAATTTTGGCTTCCTGGTTGTCCATGGTCGTAATGCTCGGTGTGGACAGCAGATTGACGTCCGAATTTCTCGACAATGCGCGAATGATAAACGCGAAATTAAAACCGTCTTCGTTGTCCAGACGCCCGCCGGCAATGAGGGGCGAATCCCCTAAATTGGGGATATTTGTCACCTCGCCTAATGCGATTGATTGCAAAATGCCGGACAACGTGCCCGACGGCGCGGTGAGTCCGAGCGGAATATTACTGGCTGATAAGTCTGCTACGGCGAGCTCAGTACCCAGCTCACGGGTAAAGTCACTGGTCACTTCAACGATCGCGGCTTCGATCAGAACCTGCAGTCGGCGAATGTCCAGCTGGCCAATAATGCTTTTAATCTGACCCATATCCGTCGGATTGGCGCGAATAACCAGCGCGTTCAATCCCGTGTCAGCTTTGATGCTGATTTCTATGTTCTGGGCCCCTTGTTCTCCGGGTTCGGCATTCGAAATCAGATCCTTTAACAATTCCGCCATCTCTTCCGCATCGGCATGGGCCAGGCGAACCACCTGGATCGAGCCGGATCGGTTGCTTGGCACGTCCAGGCTGTCGATAAGACGCCTGAGCCTTTCCAAAGTCTCGGGCTCACCTTTGAGTACCAGGCTGTTGGTTCTTTCGCTGGCTACGATTCTGACCTTGTTGGGGCCCTTGGCGCCCTGGCCAATCTGCTCGGGTGCCAGTTGTTCCAGAAGCCCTACCATGTCTTCTACCCATGCCTGTTCAAGTCTGATGATTTCGATGGTCGACGTATCGGCGACATCGATGCGATCTACGATTTCCTCAAGCCTGTCAATGTTGTTCGCATGATCACTGACGATAAGGGCGTTGGGGTCATCCAGTGACGCAACATGACCGTACTGGGGAATAAGTGGTCTGAGGATCTTGACCAGCTCGGACGCGTGTGAGTTTTTGACTGTCAGGACCCGGGTTATCAGTTCCTCGCCGGGGGCTTCAGCGGAGAAGTCGTATTTATTGCCACTTTGTTTGGCGAGTACCTGTTGCACGATTTTGATGGCACCATCCGAAGGCACCGCCGCATAGCCGTGAACACGCAAGACACTGAGGAACAGGTCATAAACGGCATCCTTATCCATCGAAGTGTTTGAAACAACGGTGACATTACCCTTGACGCGCGGGTCGACAATAAAGCTTTTGCCGGTGATGGCTGAAACCTGCGTGATAAATTCGCGAATATCCGCATTTTTCAGATTGATTTTCCAGCTTTCTTCGCTTGAGGCCGCAAGCGGGGCCAGCAGGAATATTAGCAGAATCAACCAGCGTCCGGGGTCTAACATATTCAATCTATACCACCTGATGGGGAACAGGAATGTTACTTGAAAACCACTTGGAACCCAATCTACAAGGCCTCCGAAATGAATTATTGTTCGGGAATCGGGACGCTCAGATAAAACCGCCGGCTGCCTCGTTGCACTTCGACCCGCACGCTGCCAGCGTTGACCGCCTCGTTGATCAGTGCTTTGTCGTTGGCCACATCGCCTACAGGCTGACCATTGACGGAAAGTATGACGTCCCCTTGTTGAAGTCCCACTCGTTGCAGGGCGACATTCGATACGTCGCCTCCCACTTCATAGCCTTTCGCATTGCCTGCGTCCACCGACTGGATACCCAGTTCATTCATGACTTCCTCAGGGTCCTCATCCAGACGTTGTTGGTAGTGTTCCAGTTGTTCCCGGAATGAGTCGACGGTGGGTAGATCTTCTTCCATATTGATCTCGGCACTATTATCGGCAATGCGGCTGCGAACCTGGTCAAGCGCGCTTTGCCGGGAATCCTGCTGTGCCGAGGGGCGTGAAGAAGGACCGGAAGAAGACCGTCCGGACTCGCCTCGAAAGGGGCTGTCCTCAAACATCAATTTCTCCATCTTGTTGCCCCGTTTGATCAAAATGTAATTGTCAAACACCTCCTCGAGCGTGGCGTTGCCGGGCAATCTGTCTCCGAGGTGATACAGTTCGCCTGTCTTGTTTCCTTCAGCCACGATGGCCGTGGAATTCTTGCGCCCCTCTTCAGTGAAAACTCCTTGAAGTTCCAGATTCAGCCTGGTCTCCGGGGCGTCCACCACCTGGGTTGAGTCTTCCGCCGCGCGCCCGAACAGGTCAAGTGAAGCCAGGTTAACGGCATCCCTCGACTCTGACGCACTCGATTGTCTGGATTGAACTGTTTCCGGGGCAGGCGACATACTCTGCTCACTCAGGTTCTCGACAAAGAACCAGGTTGCACGGGCCAGGCTGGCACTCATCAAAACGATAATTAAAGCACAGGTGAGTGTGGCCAAGCGCCGGCTATGGCGATTGAAAAGTTCAAGGATAACGTCCAATTGACAGGCTCCGTGAGCAGGTGTCTTGCCGGGAAGACTATCATATAAGGGACGCCAACCGCATATTAAAAGGGCTTCAGGCGGTTGACTGCAGACATCACGAACTGTCTTCACTCAGGCCGGGGAATATCCGTTCTTCCACACGCAAAGCCGTGGCGTCGGGGTCCGGGCCCCCTGGCCACGTAATGCCACCTATCTCGAACAGGCGCCCCTTCAGGTTGACTGCCGCCCAGCCCGTCGGTTTCAGGATGACTTCCAGTACCGGCTCCTGCTCGTGTTGGACATCCAGGTGAAGCTGGGGGTCTCCGCTATACAGCTTGCCGCTCAGTGGCGGCAGGTCCAGGACCTGGACCTGCGCTGCGCTTTGGAATATGACACGGCCCCCGTCCCAATTAAACTTTCCGCTGGCCTCGGTAACCCATCGATGATCGAATGTCACGAGAAGACGAACAATATCCAGCCGACCCGAAAAGGTCAGACCGTATTGCTGACTGGCCGCGTTGATATAGTCGCTGTCTACAAAACCTGAAAATTGCTGAATTTCCATCTGTCTTGCGCTGATGGATCCATGGGCCTGTATTCGAAGCCCCTCTCCAGTAAGGTTCAGGTCCATGTCGGCACTGCCGCCAAACACGGAAAGTGGGTCGAGATTCCATTCCAGGTAAGAAACAGGAAATTCCTGATATTGAAAGTCACTTGAACCTGACCAGACGGTACCATCGACCGAGAACACCCGTAACTGTGGCAGGGTTGCTTCAACCCGATCGCCGATTAGCAACCAGACGGCAGAGGCGGGCGCAAAGATGATGGCAAAAGCCGCAAACGCGGACAGGCCGAGGCCAACGTAAAGGAGCAGATGTTTCATCTATCCACCCGGATAATGCAGCAACTCTTTGTTAATACTGTCATGTCCCGTAAGTTCTCACCAGGATGAGCTCTCGGGTCATGACACCAGCAATCGCTTGAGAATATCTGCATAAACTCGAGACAGATCGAGCAACTCATCGATCGCCACGTGTTCGTTAACCTTGTGGATTGTGCTATTGCACGGTCCAAGCTCAACCACCTGGCTACCCGACGGGGCTATGAAGCGGCCGTCGGAGGTGCCTCCCGATGTAGAAAGATGCGGGTCAATATCCAACAGTTCTTTAATGCTGGTTTGCACGGCCGCCGTAAGCTCCGCTTCCGAGGTTAAAAACGGGTCACCCGATAACGACCATTCCAGGTTATAATTAAGTTGGTGCTTGTGAAGGATGTCTTCTGTTTTACGTTTTAATGACGCTTCATTTGACTCGGTAGAAAATCGAAAGTTGAATAGCACTTCTAACTCCCCAGGTATGACATTGTTCGCGCCAGTGCCGGCATTAATATTCGATATCTGCATCGAAGTCGGTGGGAAATGTTCGTTGCCGCGATCCCAGGTTATTGCCACGAGATCGGCCAGTGCCTGCATGGATTGATGGATCGGGTTCTTTGCATCGTCCGGGTAGGCAACGTGGCCCTGGATCCCGAAAACTTTAAGACGCCCGTTAAGTGAGCCACGCCGGCCGATACGCACCACATCACCGAGCTGTTCGGAACTGGACGGTTCACCGACGAGGCACCAGTCGATCTGGACGCCGCGCCTATTCAGCTCATCGATAACCTTGCGAGTGCCGTTGATCGCATCGGCTTCCTCATCGCTGGTGACAAGAAAACCGATGGTTCCCGGATGGTTTGGGTGGGACTCTATAAAGCGGCTGACTGCAGTCAAC
Organism: Pseudomonadales bacterium; assembly: GCA_040905125.1. Classification (GTDB taxonomy): domain Bacteria; phylum Pseudomonadota; class Gammaproteobacteria; order Pseudomonadales; family Azotimanducaceae; genus JBBDSF01. The sequence goes on from JBBDSF010000136.1 coordinate 29,475, forward strand.
ATGGCCGCCAACGACCCTTTCATATCCGCGGCGCCGCGGCCGTGGAGGATCCCGTCCTGGACAACGGGCTTAAAAGGGGGCGTCGCCCAGGCTTCCAGCGGGCCTGGCGGCACCACGTCCGTGTGCCCTGCGAATACAAACAAGGGTGAACCGTCACCGTGCGTCGCCCAGATGTTGGAGACGTCGGAGAAAGGCATGTGTTCAACGCTAAAGCCAAGACCGCTCAGATAGTCGGCTATGAGCTCCTGTGCGCCGCCGTCTTCCGGGGAGATCGATTCGATTTTGATTAAATCGGTCGCCAGGTCAATGGTTGTCTGGTCGAGTTCGTTAGTTATGAGCATGCAAGGCTTCGTTAAGTTGTCTTGCTTTTTTGCTGATCCTGCACTCTACCATGCCGGTCCGAGAATTGCGTATGAATAACATATCTGACTGTCCAGCGAGTTCGCGGGCTTTGACCACCTTGACCGGATTTCGGTCTTCGTCCAATACCTGGACAAAGGTGCTGGCGGTAACGTAGAGGCCCGCCTCGATTGTGCAACGATCACCAAGCGGTATACCTGTACCGCCATTGGCGCCGACAAGACAGTCTTTGCCGATGGACAGGACGATTTCCCCGCCACCGGAAAGCGTGCCCATGGTGCTGGCGCCGCCTCCCAGGTCGCTGCCGGAATCAATGACTACGCCCTGGGATATCCGGCCTTCTATCATGTTGGGACCCATGGCGCCCGCGTTGAAATTGATCTGTCCTTCATGCATCACCGTCGTGCCCTCCCCGACGTATGCGCCGAGCCGCACCCTGGCGGTGTGCGCAATGCGCACGCCGCTTGGCACAACATAGTTGGTCATCTTTGGGAACTTGTCGATGGATGCCACTTCAAGCAGTCCGCCGGCGGCGCGGGTCTTGAGTTGAAGTTCCATTAATTCGTCCGGGTCTATGGCGCCCTGATTAGTCCATGCGACCGTTGGTAATTGCGCAAAGATACCGTTCAGGTCTTGTTCATTGGGTTTGACATGCCGAAGAGACAACAAGTGTAACTTGAGATAACTTTCCGGCGTCGAGGTTAATTTCGTGTCGTGTTCGATGAAAGTAGCGACGCGAGGTCTTTGACTATCGGCCATGACCGACAGAATTTCCTTCTGCCGGGAGTCGTCAAGGGTTTTTATAAGCTGCGAGATGGCTTTGTCGTCCAGGTCGACATTCGCATTGCCGCCTTGATACCCAAGCACACCGCCGATTTGTTCTACCAGTGTGCTGTCCGGCTTGAACAGGGGAGCCGGAAAGAAGACTTCCAGCCATTCTCCCTTGCGGTTTTGCGTACCGATGCCGAACGCGAAGCTGTAAAAATTCTGAAATGCCATGATCACCTGTGTCCAAAACGTTTAGCCGGACATTATGACCATTTTCCCGCGCCGGTAACAGTCGCCGACCCGTCATCCCCGAAACCGCAACGCGGTTATCCGCCCGGTCATCCCGGACTCGATTCGCACGTCATTCCGGACCCCGGCTCCCGGCTCCCGGCTCCCGGCTCTTCGGCCGGGACACAGTCTTCGGCCGGGGTGACGTTCTTGATCCGCCCGGTCATCCCGGAATCCCGCGGCAGCGGGATATCCGGGATCCAGAGCCGTGAGCATGCTCTCACCACCGAGGTCCTTTGAGATTGTAATCGCCGCGGCAACGCAATCCGTTAAAGACAAAGGTCGCTTGCCGAGTCTGATCAGCTTTCCACAGGGTCGACCTTTCTGGCACCGCTCAAGCCCATCCCTGGGACGCTGACAGTTCGGCATCCTGCCTCACGTCTGCCTGAAAGGCCGACCCTGCGGAAAGCTGGTGTCGGCAAGCGCCGGGTTCTCTGAAACACTGTTTCCCGATTTCAACCTCACCGTATGACTATCGAGGGTTATACGACGCTGTTCGCCACAAACAAGTCTCGCCCGGTCGGCACCGGCGTGAACCCATCCCTGGGGCCTGGCGCCTCGGCCGTCCAGGCCGAGAG
>JBBDSF010000137.1:0-5390 GCA_040905125.1 Pseudomonadales bacterium
GGTCGATAGGTCGAGTCTTGAGCGAAGGATTTTCTGCGCGGGATTCAGCCTGCGTAAGGTGCGAGCAATTCTGAATAGCTCCGTGCGGGCGACACAAAGTGCCTGAAGGTAGGCCCATTTCACATCGCGGGCGATCCCCGTGACGGCCCACGGAAGTATTGGCCGCCTGACAACTGCCTGCCAACTATAGTCAAATGGTTTTATCCGTTCTTTGTCACTGCGTTTCGTACGTTTACGTATGATGATTGGATTGATATCTCCCGTGCGCTTAGTTGCCACCGGAACTCTATATATCGCAACCTTGAATCTGGGTGGTAACCATCGTGATCGCCTGCTGAGAGATACGGGGCTCCCTATGGAAAGTGCATACAGAGCGTAGTACTGGGTTTTGCACGACGACAAATAAATTGTTCATGCTTCCGGTCGCTTAGAGCATCTTTTTCGTAATGGCCCTCTATACCTACACAACTCAAGAGTGCGAAGAGGATCTACGTACGCATGATTTCACGTCCGTCGTTGAAAAGTTTGCGGAGAGAATAGAAGATGAACAAGCCCTTGGAAGTGTCCAACGGTATCCACATCCCTTCCTTAAACGCAATATTGGTAGGCATGGACGCCTCATCATGGAGGAGCGTCGTATAGGCGAGGACACTGTCTACTGCTTTCTTCGTGCACTTATTCGCGGAGACGGTGACTATGACAATTTCATGACCCTGTGTGACGAGGGAAACGCCCAGACCTATCTGGATAAGTATGCTCCGCCTGATGTTGCGATTACAGCATACTTGAGAGACCGACAGCAGGACGACCCTGTAGAACCACTTCCTGAGCTATCGCCAAAAGAGTACGGATACCTAAACGGAATTTCGGCCGGTGCTAACGGAGCGGATGAGAGCATTGTCGAGAGTCGAACATGGGTCGAGCGGATCTCGCGCGAACAGGTGCAGCGCGAACTGCGAGTGCGCTACGGTGACCTGTTGGAGGAACTAGTATTCGACAGTGATCCTGACCCGGCGCAGACGCTCGTTATGAGCGAAATCGACAATCGCTATCGCATCCTCTATCGCTATTTCCCGAAGTTCGGTAAATGGTTCATCGTCGCACCCTTGGACCCGGACGATCCGGACGAGGATGAACGCAAGCTACGCGACACTTACGGTCGCATCTTCCAGATTGACGAGGAAGATGCCAACGACCTCATGCTACAGGAAGGTCTCCGCTCCTACCCCATCATTATTACTCTGAATGAGCAACTCTGGCTTAACACGCAGGAGAGCGAAGAGGCCAATCTTGCACTCTCACCCGAAGAGGTAGACGTGCTCAGTTCCGTCTTATCGGCAGATTCACCAGGATCGGAGGCATATCCTCTCTTCATCAACGGCCGGCCTGGTAGCGGAAAGTCGACGGTTCTTCTATACCTCTTCAGCGAACACCTCCACTTCCATCTCAAGCAAATCTGGCGCGACGGAGATTTGGAAGTGTCAACCGCACTGGCCCACCCTCCACTGTACCTCACATACAGTGATAGCCTGCTCAACGACGCCAAGCGCATTGTCCACGACATCCTTCGCTGTGACAGTGAAAAGGCACAATCGGAATACAACCTTCTGGAGGATCGTGTTCAAAAGTCATTTGACGCCAGCTTCGGCCACTTTCGTAGTTATCTCCACAGCCTCTTACCTCCAGGAATACGCAGCGAATTCAAAACAGAAAAATACGTCGATTTTGCGGCGTTTCGCCGCCACTTTTCAAAACGATTAGCGCAGCACCCCGATATACATGTTCGCAATATCAGTCCCGAGCTGGCATGGCATGTAATTCGCACATACATCAAGGGGATGCGTCAGGATGCACAGGAATACATCGACGTCGACTTTTATGAACACGAGTTGCCACGTAATCAGCAGAGCGTTACCCGCTCAACGTTCAAGAACGTCTACGTCCACGTCTGGGAGGCTCACTACCGTGACCTATGTGACAACCACGGGTATTGGGATGACCAGGATCTTGCTCGATGCCTCCTCGATTTGGAACAAGAAAACACCGTGGACCTTGCGCGGCATTTCGCAGTGTTCTGCGACGAAGCCCAAGATTTTACAAAGCTCGAACTCGAGCTAATTTTCCGCCTTTCGCTCTTCGCTAAGCGACGCGTCGACCACTTCCAGTTGCACAGAGTGCCGTTCGCCTTCGCTGGCGATCCATTTCAGACTCTGAATCCGACAGGATTCGACTGGGACGCTACTCAAGCCAGCTTCCATGAGAACATTGTGCGCCAATTGGACCCTGCTGGCCAAGCCAATCTCGCGTTTAATTTCCAAAACTTGGCTTTCAACTATCGTTCTACACGCCCAATCGTTCAGTTTTGCAACCTTATTCAGTTGATGCGGGGGCGCGCCTTCCATCAGCGTTCACTGAAGCCGCAAAAAACCTGGCAAATCGGCCCGGCAGCCGATCCAGTCTACTACGATATCAGTCACCCCGTTTGTCGTCAAGCTCTTCAAAATGAGGCGACGCTAGTTATCATAGTTCCATGCCAGGAGGGTGAGGAAGAGAAGTATGCGCAAAACGATGATTTCCTGCGGCAGATCGCGTGGGATGCCGAATCGAAAACTATCATCCGTGACGTTCTTAGCCCCATGCGCGCAAAAGGACTCCAGTTCAAGCGCGTGGTGCTCTACAAATTCGGTGAGTATGCAACATCGAAGTACGGGTCCGAGCTCGAGATCCTCACTGAACCAGAGAACAAGAGCTCATCAAAGGAAGAGACGTTGCCAGTTGAATACTTCGTCAACCAACTCTACGTCGCCGCCAGCCGACCCCGTCAGCAACTGATTATTGTGGATACTCAGAATGGGATCGAGCAGTTCTGGCCGTTTGCTATCGATGAAAACCAGCAGGAGCTCGTCGACAGCTATGAGAGCCGAAATAAATGGTCAGTCAGCGATATCACGCGAATCCTTCGCGGTGGCCGCACAAATTGGGAACAGAGTCGAGATGACGCACGCCAACTCGGCCAGGATTTCTTCGTCCGTGGGAAGCACGGCGCGGACCCATACCTTATGGAACGTGCTATCCAAAACTTTGAATACGTTGGCGATGAGGCAAGTGCGGCAGAAGCTCTGGCTTTGAAGCATGAATATGAAAACAACCTCACGGCTGCGGGGGATGTCTATGCCACGAGGCTCGAGCGTCTCGATAAAGCAGTCGACTGCTACTGGAAAGATGATGCCTTCAGTGAAATCGTTGACCTAGGAAATCGACGAACCGAGCTAGCCACGTCACTACGACATCGGGCTGCATCTTTTATGCTCGGGAGAAATGATGCGCGCAGTACACTCAAGTTCATTGAGCACGTCTACTCGGAGACGAAGGGAGACATTGAAGTCGAACGCGCCATCGTCACCGACTCCAAATGGCATTCTATTCTCGAGTATGCATGCCAAGCACTCGCTAAACATGCTGAAAACTCAGAGATATCCGACGCCGACTGGAAGCGCGTCTGGCATCAAATCGACGGTCTGAACGAAGCAGGGGTAGCGATACCACAGTCTGTCGCTTTGGCCCGTATAGCCTATCGAGCAGGACATCTCTCTATAGCTCGTGAGATTCTAGATAAGAATAGTCAGGATCCGGAGGACAGCGAGGACTGGATTATTAAAGTATTCGCCGAAACCGCGAGCTATCCTGAAAACCTCTTGTGGCTTCAGGATCTCGGGCAGCACGACAGAATTATCCGCATTTATCTGGAAAACCGTGACAAGGCGCTCTCTGAACATGACCAAAAGCGGGTCTTCCACGCTTTCTTGCACGAAAAGGATTTCGACGGTGCGTACGATCTCGCCTCCGCGGCTCCTAAGGTGGCGGATCTTCTCAGGCTACTCAATGAAGTAATTCGCGGTCGCGATAACGCACTTTCTAGAAAGGTCGCAGGAACATTGCTGGGGCATTTGGTGGACGAGGGGCACTGGGAAGCTGCCATTCAGTTTGCGAACTCGTTGACGGTTCCCGGACAACATGCCGGCGGTAAGCCTCGCGAGGTTGAAATCAGGTGGGATGCCGTACATCGCCACGCCCTCCTTATTCGCAAAATGGCACGATCATCAGAACTGGGGCACGCCACTGTTCGGGATCAACTCAATAAGATTTCCTCCTACCTGTCCACGCACCTTATGCCGGCAAGCGAAGAGCTGAAATTGCTCGTAGACGCTCGCGAAGCAGGTGCAGCCTTTGAGAGAGCGGGCAAGTTCGTGGACTCCCTTGCATTCTACGAGTCCGTCCGAAATGGCGCCTGGGGAGATGACAACGATTTAAAACAGTGGTCCCGTATCCGGTGGCTCATAAATAAGTACCGTCAGGCAGAGTACTACGACAATGAAAACCAGCGCCAACGCGCTATTCAGGAAGCTAAGTCCCACGAAAAAATTTGGGGTATCAGTCGCACTGACGTCAACGATGCACCCAGTTATCCTTTACTTGACCGTTTCGTGCTCAAAACTGCTCTGCCTGACAAGGATCGTGACCAGGAATCCGCGAGTGTCCCGAAAGGTGCTGCCTTGAGCTCCGACCAAAATAACTCACGATCCAGTAGAACTGGTGCTAGCAAGTCCAACGTGGACGCGCCAACGGCTAGCGATACGTCGCTATCAGAGGATGCGTCGAATCTGGATCAGACCGGAGTCAACAGGACACTTGATGACTCGAGCAACAATGCCGAGCTCCAGGAGGACTCGTCTGCTGTTACGTTATCGCGAGATGACAACAGTGACGAAGCACCCGAATCGGATACTGACGCGTCATCGTTAGAGGAAATGAATCCAGATGTTGAAGAAGTACCGGTTTCAATATCTCTTGATATTGCGGCCGGCGGACATTCCTACCTTGGTATTTTACATCCGAGTAGGCGTACCCTCGAGTTGCGAAACACTTCGTCTGATGACACACTGTTCGTTCGTGCGTCCGACAGTGAGATAGTTGACCCAATGCACGCTCTTTCGCTTAGCAGGAAGCAGCTTTCTGAATCCCGGACACGATGGCTCATTTCCGAATGGGAGCTTGCCATTGAGATACGAGCGAGTGATGATGAGGCGACGATTCACCTTCAGCACCTGACTACCAGACAGAGCATCCTTACACTGTTGGTCTAGCCCGATTTCCAGTGTAGCCAGCGATTGTCTATTCACCTTGCATTCGGCAGTTACCAGCGTTGAAGCGCGGAGCAACGGAATCATCCAGTGCGGACTGTGTCTGTCGCTCGTTTGCGTAATCCGGATTACGCGGGCGGTTCATATCGTGGTTTGAATCGCGGCTGCTTGTTAGTAGCATTGCTGCGAACTGAGCTAGGGCCTGTTAACACTATTTGATTATTTTGTCGTATATTTGGGCATGCAAAT
>JBBDSF010000138.1:0-5357 GCA_040905125.1 Pseudomonadales bacterium
ACGGACTCGATAATATCGTAAATTCGAGCGCCTTGATTGAGCAGGGTCAGTGTTTGTTCGTACAGCGATTCAAGATAGCTGGCTGTGTTCTCGAGCGCGGAGACCACTCGGGACTCGCCGTAGATGGGTACGCCGTGACCCGGCAACAGGACCTCGGGTTTCAGAGTCGCCATTTCTCGCAAGCCGCGCGCCCATTCGATCGCATAGCGCTGTACCTTTTGCGGGTTGCCGGCGTTAGGCGATGCCCAGATGAACAGGTCGCCCGTACACAGTACCCTTTGGTGGGGCAAATACACCCACGTGTGGTCGTCAGTCTCGCCTCTCGTATGAAACAGGCGCAGGGGTGTACCGCCAATGTTCATGTCCAGACTTTCGCGATAGACCAGGTTCGGCTTGATGGGGTCTGTGGGCCATTCCATTTTGACGCCGAATTGTCGTTCGTTAATGACACTATTATAGCCTGCTGTCTCGATGTAACGATCCATGCGGGGAGCTACATTTTCATGGCCTATTATTTGAGGGTAGGGCGCATTTTGACTTCTTATTTCTTCCAGATAAGGCGGTAAACCGTAAGCATGGTCCACATGGCCGTGGGTATAAATCGCAGTTGTCAGAAGATCCGGCCAGTGTTTGCGGATGCCGTTAAAGCAGCGCATGTGTTGAATGGGCGTAAAACTGCCGGTGTCGATCATCACCAATCCCGCGTCTGTCTTGACACCCGTCACGTTGACAAAGTCCTTGAAGAAAACGACATCACGGGAAACTTCATGTGCCAGGGCATACGCCGCGAAGGGATGATGATCCGGGTCGGAAGTGGAAAGCTCTCCGTGCCAGAGTTTTTCGGCGATAGCATGTAATTCATTCATGAATTTTACTCCTCGGGCCTTTGAGCAATAATGACCGCCCGGCGTGGTGCGGGCAAGCCTTCTACTGTTAAATTGGAATCGTGAGGATCAAGAAAGTCCGCCAATGATTGAAAAGTCATCCACTCGGTGGCGCGTTGTTCGTCCGTGGTTGTCTTGTTAACGTCGACTGTTTTCGGTTGGACGAATCCCGCCTCCAGTAACCATGATTCCACAAGAGATGGGCCGGGAATATTCCAGACATTGGCCATTTTCGCGTATCGCTCTTCCGGGACCAGGAGGTCGTTTTGATCTTCCAGTACGAGTGTTTCCAGCACCAGTTCACCTCCCGGACGCAGGAAGTCGAATAATTCACGGAGATGCTCCGCTGGAGATCGTCGATGGTATAGCACACCTAACGAGAAAACGGTGTCGAAGGATCCGAACTTTGGTAAGTGTTCACAGCGAAGCGGTAGAATCCACGCCGGGGTCTCCGGTATGTGGCGCTTGATGGCCTGAAATTGATAGAGGAACAAACGGGTCGGATCGGCGCCAATTGCAATCGAGGCGCCTGCACCGAGCATACGCAGCAGGTGATAGCCGTTGCCGCAGCCAATGTCGAGTACTTTGCGGCCGGCCAGACCTGCAATGTGCGGCGTTATACGGTGCCATTTCCAATCGGATCGCCATTCCGTATCGATGCGGACGCCGAACAGCTCCCAGGGTCCCTTGCGCCATGGACTGAATGTTTTCAGCTGGTCCTTATAGGTACTGAGGTCACGATCGAGTTCATCTTCAGCGCCAATGCGGATGGTGTCACGGTCAAGCTCGATGTGTTCGGTGACTAATTCAGGCAGCGCTGCAAGCGCGGTGTCCCATTCGGACTGGCGCCCGTGTGGCTTGTTGACGTAACGGGTTTGAAGCGCTTCCGACAACGCATCGCGATGGCGGCCCAGCTCCGGGACCTTGAACACGGAGTCAAGATCAATCGTCACTGGTTTCCAGTTTTATATGGTCTACAAGCATATCGTAGGCGGGAAAAGACGACGCTACGATCTGGCTCAAAAAGTATTCGGCAAGGATGTAGGTCATTCGATGGAGCCACAATGAAAGCGCGAAGAAGAACAGTGCGAGCGTATAGGCTTGTTGGGCAAATAGATAAACGATTAAGGTCAGTGCAACCGCGCTCGTAGCGGATGGCCAATCACCGGTTTCGCTGGTGAAACCGGCCAGCACTGTCCAGATTATGCCAACTAAAGGGACGGCCAGAGCTGCCATCACCCCAGCTTCAAGGATAATGATGACGGCACACAGAGCAAATAGCAGGGGGGCGACGATGGTTCCCAGCCAAACGAGCAGTTTCTTTCCAAGAGCCGACTCGCCGGTAGTCGCCTTGATGGACTTATTGTCCACTCGCAGGAAGAATTGGCGTGAGACACTCCGGGGGATGCTTAAACGAGCCTTACCTGCTGCGATATCTTGTTGCAGCTGTGTAAATTCTTGTTCGTTCAGAAAGTCAGTCATCGAATCGCCAGAAAGGTCGCGAAGTTAAGGCATTGTATACACATGCGCGCAGTTGAAAACCCTGCGCGTCGTAATCGCTCGATATGTAGTTCGGCTGTATTGGGGACCAGGACGTTCTCCAGCGCGGCCCGTTTTTGCGCGATCTCAAGATCGCTGTAGCCCTGATATTTCTTGAATTCATGATGCAGGTCGGTCATAAATGACTGTTCCGCATCATCATCGAATGAAATTTTTTCCGACATAATGAACGCACCGCCGTCGATCATACTATCGGCGATTCTTGTCAACAGGGGCATCCGTTTATCATCCGCAATGAACTGTAGTGTAAAATTCATCGCTACGATGGAGGCGTTATCGAAAACGGTTTCCTCTGCATCCTGCTCCAGTATTTCCACTGTTGCCTCACTGTGGTCGCGGGCAATGTTCGCCCGGCATCGCTCGACCATGGCAGGTGCATTGTCGATACCGACAACATGACATGAGGGCGGCAGATGGTGTCGCATTTTCAGCGTCGATGCGCCCAGAGAACAACCCAGATCATAACAGTTGGTTTTTTCCCTGGCGTAGCGCTGCGTGAATACGCCAAGCATATCCAGCATCAGCGCGTATCCCGGTACCGACCGATTGATCATATTTCCGAAGACATCGGCCACTTGCGCATCGAACTGAAATGCGTTGACGTGGTCGTGCGGGCTTGAGTAGACGGTATCCTTTTTCATAGGCTGTTCGCGTTGTCAGGGGGCACGAGCATGTTAATTGACCCTGGAACTATTTCAAGACAGGGTCAAGACTTGATAAATGGTGATACATCGCTATGATTATGCCTTAAATTTCTCCCGTCCGCGTATGGAGTCGGGGCCTCAAAACCGGCAGGATGGGGGAGATTGACTGTTGTGGCGTATCGTGCAGGAATAAAGACATGAGCGTAAGTATCTTGAGGCTGAACACTGCTGGAGCTCCCATCGAATGGTTGAGCTGGCAGGAGGCCGTGTGCCTGCATGCGAGGGAACTGATCATCTGGACGTATGGCGAAGAAGTCATGGAAGTGCATGGCGGCTTCTCCAGGCTGACCGGCGAGCAGACCGTAGTGACCCTCGCAAGTATCATCGCCTGCAAGGGCAAGGTATTTACCAGTGGTCGAAAGGACCCGCCGTTAACCAATCGGGCACTGTTTCGGCGAGATCAGAACATCTGTCTTTACTGTGGCAATCCCTTCAAGGAAGTCCACCTGAGCCGTGATCATGTCAAGCCGATGTCACGAGGCGGCCAGGACACCTGGACGAATGTAGTGACTGCGTGCAAACGATGTAACGCGCGCAAAGGCGATCGTTTGCCGGGTGAATGTGGTCTGGAATTACTGGCGTTACCTTATAAGCCGAATCATGCTGAATATCTGGCACTGTCCCATAGCGGACGAATTCTGGGTGATCAGATGGCATTCCTGCGAAAGCAGTTTTCAGCCAATAGTCGATTGCTGGACGTGGAGCCGATGACCCTGTAACAGGCCTATATGATGCCGAGCTGGCGCAGTTCCGTCAGCTCTTCTTGCGACAAGCCAATGTCACCCAGAATCTCTTCATTGTGTTCGCCGTGTTGTGGCGCTCCTCGGCGAATTTCCGGTTCAGTTGCGCTGAAGCGAGCGGCCGCTCTCGTCTGGCGTAACATGCCCGCGTGGGGATGCTCGGTTTCGATGATCAGGTCACTGGCTTTAATCTGTGGGTGCTCCACCACTTCGCGTCGTTTCAGCACGGGAGAAGAGGGCACGCCGTAACTTTCAAGAATCTCCAGCCATTCCTCCGCGGTCTTGTCGTACAGCGCGGATTGTGTCAGCTCAAGACGCTCGTTGGCATATTGATCACGTAATGCGGGTGATTTAAAGCGTTCGTCTTCTTTCCATTCCGGATGACCGACTGCATCACACAGCGCTTCCCATTGTGCGTTGGTCATGGCTGAGATGCTGATATAACCTTCCCGGGTTTCATAGATGAGATCGATAAAGGTGGCGGCCCGTTCGGTGCTGACTTCTTTGCCGACAAACGTCTGACCACCCATATCCGATGACCACAAAAATGAGATGACCGAGTCCAGCATGGAGACGCGGACATGTTGGCCTTCACCGGTTCGTTCCCGGCTTAGCAGCGCCGCCGTCACAGCCTGCGCCATTGTCATGCCGGTGAGTTTGTCCGGCAGGATGGTTCGAACCAGTCTGGGCCTCTCATCGTCCGAGCCGGCCTGGATGGTTGTCAATCCACTCAGGGCCTGAACGATCGGGTCATAGACCGGTTTGTGAGACCAGGGTCCGTTTTCTCCAAATCCGCTGATGGACGCGTAGATAATGTCTGGCGCCACTTGACGAATGTCGTCTTCTCCTACGCCGAGCCGCTCCACGACGCCGGGTCTGAAGTTCTGGATGAATACGTCCGCGGTCTCGGCCAGCTTTAACAGGATCTCCTTGCCGCGTTCCGATTTTAGATCGAGGGTAATACCCCGTTTATTACGATTGTTGTTGACGAATGTCGCGGTAAATGTATTTTCCCCATGTCCGGCCCCTCGCGCGTGATCAGGTGCCTGGACGGCTTCGACCTTGATAACGTCGGCGCCCTGGTCCGCCAGCAGCATCGTGGCCAGAGGTCCTGAAATCACAGTGGTCAAATCGATGATGCGGTATCCATCCAGCGGGCCGGGCATAGTCAACTCCAAATTGGGCAATGACGGTCGAGTTTAGCCTCTGATTGACCGAATGCAAGCCTGGCGCCACCTCTGGGCGAATTTTGCCGCGGCAACCGGGGGACAGAAATATTCCGTATGAGTCCTTTTGCTTTGTGGCCAGGATTCAAGCAAAATACGCGCGCTTTTCGCATATATAACCGCTCATTACCGCCCGTAGCTCAGCTGGATAGAGCACCAGGCTTCGAACCTGGGTGTCGGGGGTTCGAATCCCTCCGGGCGGGCCATAAAGAAACCGGCTTTAGCCGGTTTTTTTATGGCTTG
>JBBDSF010000139.1:0-1461 GCA_040905125.1 Pseudomonadales bacterium
ACTTTCGCCTGGTACAGCGAACAGCCAGCAACGACGAACTGGTCTATCTGGCCGGCGAAGGGCTGCGATCGCTCGACGTTTCCGCAAAGCCGGTGCAACGAGATACGGGCAGAAAGTCGTTTTTCCTTGCGAATCTGGCAGCCGGCGTCGACGACAACGTCATCGCCTTTCCCGACCAACTTCAGCAGAGCTCATCCCGCGGGGAGGACTCTTTCCTGGAATTTCTCGGCTATGGACAACAATATTTGACCGGTAATCAAAATCATGGCGTGCAGGTCCACGGCTTTATTTATTCAAGGCGATACAACGAACTGGATGTCATGGACCTGAATATGATCAGCCTCGGACTGGACCGTGATACCTCATTTAACAGATGGTCGGTTCGCTACGGACTCGGAGCCGGTTACAGCGAGGTGGATGGCGAGGAACTCACCACGCAAATAAAGGGGAACCTGAAGATCGGCCGGCGCGCCGGTCGTCACGAATACTCCGCCAGGTATCAACCGATTCATCACAATGGCGGCAGTAATTTCAGCCAACTTGATGGCTGGGAGCACCGTCTGGATCTCACTTGGCGATATCGTGTCGGCAACGGCCGCTGGACGGTCCGTTATCGCCTTGAAGCCAACGACCGGGATGACTTGACCTCTAATGGAACGTTCCTGAGTTATTCGCCGCTGCGTAACGGCTTGATGATTCAGGGCGAGTGGTATGCGACTGCAAACCTGACCCTGGTTGCCGGCGGCGAGTATGTGGACAGTCACTACGACGATAAAAACAGCCTCACCGACATTGACGGCGTATTCAAGACAGCAGAGCGTGATTCTGACGAGGTCAAATTGTGGCTGCGCGGCGAATACGCTTTTCATCCGCGCTGGCGGCTGATAGCGGAATACCGATACGCTGAGAGGGACGATGAATTCCTGTTGTACGAATACGACCGTAATGAGGCAAAATTATCTATCGAGTACAGTCACTAACCACGCCAGGCTGATTCAAGGATATCAGGGGGTCGGACCACCGCGACTATGGAACGGTGAACGCCTTCTCGCGCCGCCTGGACGGGCACACGGTATCATCTCCCCCCGATATCGATCCTTACGGGGTTGAACGCCACATTGATCTTTTGCCATGTCCCGTTTTTTCGGGCACAATGCACGCCGTTTGCGCGCGTGCGAAATTTTCCCGTAAGAGGAACTGAATGGCGAAGGAAGAACAAATTCAAATGACCGGTACGGTCGTGGAAACCCTCCCAAATACCATGTTCAGAGTTGAACTTGAGAATGGGCATATGGTTACTGCCCATATTTCCGGCAAGATGCGAAAGAACTACATTAAAATACTCACCGGAGACCAGGTCAGGGTCGAATTATCGCCGTACGACCTCAGCAAGGCTCGAATAACTTTCCGCGAATAAAACCGCCGGACCGCTTTTAGCCAGAAGCTAGTAGCTAGTAGCTA
>JBBDSF010000139.1:1561-5246 GCA_040905125.1 Pseudomonadales bacterium
AGCTAGTAGCTAGTAGCTAATATCTGACATCAGGCGGGTGTTTTATTGGGTTCCTCGATTTCAAGATGAAGATCGTCGTCCTGAACCGTGACATTCACTGTGCCGCCATGTGACAGCTTGCCGAACAGAATATCCTCGGCCAACTCGCGTTTGATTTTCGTTTGAATCAGGCGCTGCATGGGTCTTGCACCCATGGTTTCATCGTAGCCATGTTCGGCGAGCCAGTCTCGCGCCTCGTCACTAATATCCAGCACCACCTTCTTTTCATCCAGCTGTACTTGTATTTCCACAAGGAACTTGTCGACAACCGTCTTGATAACTTCTTTTGACAGCGGTTCGAACTGGATAATGGAGTCCAGTCGGTTGCGAAACTCCGGTGAAAAGATTCTCTTGATTGTTTCCATGGCATCAGTCGAATGGTCTTGCTGTTGAAACCCGATCGATGTGCGCGCCATTTCCTGAGCACCCGCATTCGTCGTCATGACAAGAATGACGTTTCTAAAATCGGCAGTGCGCCCATTATTGTCAGTCAACGCGCCATGATCCATCACCTGCAACAGCAGATTGAATACGTCCGGATGCGCTTTCTCCACCTCGTCGAGCAATAGAACACTGTGCGGATGTTTGGTGATGGCTTCTGTCAGCAAACCGCCCTGGTCGTAACCAATATAACCAGGGGGGGCGCCAATCAATCGCGACACTGTATGGCGCTCCATGTACTCGGACATATCGAATCGAATCAGCTCGACGCCCATGATTTGCGCCAGCTGGCGACAGACCTCGGTCTTTCCCACACCAGTCGGGCCGGCAAAGAGAAACGAGCCGATCGGCTTGTCCCCTTCCTTCAGTCCGGCGCGGGAGAGCTTGATTGCACTGGACAAACTGTCTACCGCTTCATCCTGGCCGAAGATAACCATCTTCAAGTTGGTATCCAGGTCACGCAATGCTTCCTTGTCGGATGCCGAAACGCTTTTCTCGGGGATTCGTGCAATCTTCGCGACCATGCGTTCCACATCCGCGACACCGATCTGTTTCTTGCGTTTACTTTCCGGTAGCAGGCGCTGATAGGCACCCACTTCGTCGATAACATCAATGGCCTTGTCGGGCATAAAGCGATCGTTGATATATCGGTCTGCCAACTCTGCCGCCACCTTGAGAGAGCGGTCTGTGTACTTGAGCTGATGATGTTCCTCGAACCGTGTTTTCAGGCCTTTTAAAATCAGGTAAGTGTCGTCGACACTCGGTTCCGTGACATCAATCTTCTGAAATCGTCGGCTTAAGGCTTTATCCTTGTCGAAGATACCACGGTATTCCTGATACGTTGTCGAGCCGATACAACGAATTTCGCCCGATGCAAGTAAAGGCTTGAGCAGATTGGAAGCATCCATGACACCACCGGATGCAGCGCCCGCACCAATGATGGTGTGAATCTCGTCGATGAATAGTATCTGATTTTCTTCTTTCTTAAGCTCGTTAAGCAGGCTTTTCAGCCGTTTTTCAAAATCGCCGCGATATTTCGTGCCTGCAAGCAAGGCGCCCAGGTCCAGGGCATACACTGTGCTGTCGGCGATTACATCGGGCACCTTACCGTCCACAATCTTCTTGGCAAGGCCTTCCGCAATAGCGGTTTTGCCAACGCCGGATTCGCCGACCAATAGCGGGTTGTTCTTGCGTCGTCGTGAAAGAATTTGGACCACGCGTTCAACCTCATCGTGACGGCCGACCAGCGGGTCGATCACCCCTTTACGAGCCTGTTCGTTAAGGTTTGTTGTAAAACTTTCAAGGGCACCTGGACTTCGTTCTTCGCCTGGTTCTTCTTCGGTATTACTGACTGAATCAGGTTCTTCGTGGTTTGCAACCTTCGGCGTACCATGAGCAATGTAATTAACCACGTCGATACGGTTCACGTCCTGTTGCTTGAGGATATAGACTGCATGGCTTTCCTGTTCGCTGAAGATAGCGACCAGTACGTTGGCGCCGCTCACCTCCTTGCGTCCAGAGGACTGCACGTGGAACACGGCGCGCTGAAGAACTCGCTGAAAACCGAGGGTAGGCTGGGTCTCTCGCTCTTTTTCATTTTTTGGAATCAGTGGCGTGGTCGCATCAAGGAACTCTTCGAGTTCCTTGCGCAACGTTTCTATATCCGCACCGCAAGCCCGAAGTACATTGGCAGCTACTGTATTATCGAGTAACGCCAATAAAAGATGTTCCACTGACATCAGTTCGTGACGTTTTGCTCTCGCGTCCTTAAATGCCAGGTTAAGGGTAACTTCCAGATCTCTACTTAACATCTTTCACCATTCCTCGGGTTATTCAACCGCTTCCACATCCGAGACCAGCGGATGATCATTGTCCTGTGCATATTGATTCACTTGAGTCGATTTAGTTTCCGCGACATCTCGGGTAAATATGCCACAGGTGGCCTTGCCTGTCGTATGTACCGCCAGCATTACCTGTGTGGCCTTCTCACGATCCATGCCAAAAAATATCTGCAGCACCTCGATTACAAACTCCATAGGCGTGTAGTCGTCGTTTAAAAGGACCACCTTGTACATGGGTGGCTCCTTGAGCTTAGGCTCAGACGGTGCTTCGACGACGCTGTCGTCACGGTCGACCTTTTCGTCTTTGTCACTGCTATAGACCAGCAATCTGCGGTCAGTATTCATTTGAATGGGAGGACTCGCCAAGCCCCTGCAATATTTATCAGGAAATAGCCTCGCACTCATATGGACTTAGTCCCTCTGTTTCGTCAATTTGTTCACACAGGAACCAGTGTTCCTATTTTGCCGTAAAGTTGCCCCGTCTGGCTGCAAAAACCTTCGTAATTTTACCGATGTCTATTGCAGCAAATTTTTGACCGCCGGGGAACCCCCAACACAAAGCCAGCTTGACGGGAGCTTGTTATACCCAATAAAGTAATAGACCCACGCCATATAACAATCATACAGGATCAGCCTGGTGCCGGGTGACGGTTCAGGCTCATGAGGTCAGATGTACCATGGCAACCGGTCGCGTGAAGTGGTTCAATAATGCCAAGGGTTACGGTTTTATCTTACCGGAAGACGGGGGAGAAGACCATTTCGTCCATTATTCTTCCATCCTGATGGACGGGTACAAGACCCTCAAGGCCGGCCAACACGTCTCTTACGATGTTCTTGAAGGGCCCAAGGGTTGTCATGCGGTCAATATCAAGCCCCTGGCGGAAAACGGATCGCCCCCCGACGCCGAACAGAAATAATGATTCGCCCGGCGCCGTTGGCGTCTATCGACCTGCTGTCCGTTAGTCCATTCGCGCGATAATAGCCTCGCCGAACTCCGAAGCTTTCAGCAAAGTGGCCTTTTCCATCAACCGCTCGAAGTCATAGGTTACCTTGCCTTCCTCAATCGCGCCTTCCATGCCTTTCAAGACCAGATCCGCGGCTTCATACCAGCCAATGTGGCGAAGCATCATTTCGGCGGAGAGAATCAATGAACCCGGATTGACCTTGTCCTGACCGGCGTACTTGGGCGCGGTGCCATGAGTCGCTTCAAACAGGGCAACCGTATCCCCAATATTGGCGCCGGGTGCGATACCGATACCGCCAACGCAAGCTGCAAGGGCATCGGACAAGTAGTCACCATTCAAGTTCATGGTGGCGATACAGCTGTAGTCGGCCGGGCGAGTGAGAATTTGCTGCAGCATGGC
>JBBDSF010000140.1:0-5133 GCA_040905125.1 Pseudomonadales bacterium
GTTCAACGATTATACGCAATAAGATATCAACGAATTGCGTTCTCCCTGCTGAAATGATCGCCGTTACACGCTCGTTTGTAAACATCCGATAGTCAGGTTCCGGCGGGGCCTTTCCGGGCCTGCTCCAGCACCTTGCTGGCCAACCTGGAATTCGGCAAGACCTCATAGAACACGCTATCTGCTGCCTCCCCTGGGATCACCTGCCCATCCTGCCAACGGCCCATACGTCCCTCGCGCACCACCAGCTCACGTTCTTTTCCTCTCAGATCCGGAAATCGGCCTACATGCATGGTTTCGCTCGTCTGGCCCACCTCAATATTGAGACGCCGAAGGGTAATCTCGGACTGCAATTTTTCGAAAGCGGCCTGGTCGAGCAATATCCCGTTGAGGTTGTATCGCATCATATTCTGACCTTTAGCCTCACCGGTTTGCGCTCCATCGTTCATCTTCAGTACTTCCACATTAAAATCACCATCCTGAAAGAGGTCCCGTAGCGGCCAGGAGCACGATGACAAACGATCCGCCGCACCGATCGCTGGTGAAATCATAATGGGCTTTTGTTCATCGAACAAAAATTGCGGCTTGTCGTCCGCATAACAGATGCCAATACCTATCTCCAATGCCGGCAAACCGGTTTGTCGGGAATGGGTGTTTTTGGAATTGACGATATCCAGCATTTCTCTGGCGATACCACAGGCACGTGAAACCGAATACCAGCCTTGAGGATCGTCATCGTATTCGTAAATTCCCAGTATGACAGCATCCCCCTCAATGAAGACCTTTACTGCGCCGTAGACACTCAATAATTCATTGATAGGATCAAAGAAACGCAGACTGAAATATGAAGCTGGATTTAAATTGTTTTTGATCAGCTCCTGAGTAACCCTGGTCGACCCTCTGACATCCGCCTTAAGAACCGTATGGTGCACAATTTGCGACTCGGTGCTCTGAGCATCCGTCATTTCATCCGAGCCAACAAGCCAATACAGGTGCCCTCCCGCGCGTGACAGTTGAGCCTGTTCCGGATCAGTGACCACGTTAATGCGATTGAAGACTCGATGCGCAAACCGAAAATACTTCAGATGCAGACGATATCGGCTCCAGTCCGAAAGAATTGCCAGACTTTTTTCGTTGACGCCATTCTTGAATTCACGGTGAAGCCGTTTCGCAAGCGCATCAAGCTTACTCATAGTAGTCATATGGGCTTGCTTGCTGCGATCGATACGGGCGGTATGTTTTTTCGTATTCACGCCGGCGATGTATTCGCAGGCACTTTCCACACCCATCACCTGGTTATCCGCCGTCGACCAATCTTCTCGCAACATATAGGACGCGATCATCCGCTTCAGTTCTGCATCATTACCGATTTCCTTTCGGGCGCGTGCAGCTGTACTTCGCAACTTTTTGGTCTGTGCATTGAGTCCCATTCGGGCCTTCATGCCAGCCTGATCTTTCAAACGAGCAGCCATCTTTTCGTGGACAGTCTCATCAAACAGCAGTCGGATATGGCCTGGATGTTCCAGCCAGCACAAGTCTTCTTGCAACTGATCCTGTTGGTCAACGGAGGTACCCAGGTATGGCTGGACAGCCAGGTGCCCGCCCAATTCGTCGTACACTTCGGTCTGCGCCGGCACATCGCTCGAACGTAACGATACGGTATTCAATTCTTTAAAAGCGTTCCCGAGGTACGTCTCCAGTGCCACATTGACCCTGTTGAAACCCTCGCTGCTACCCGGCCAGAACACATAGTGCTCCATCAACAATAGCGGGTCCCCGGGTGTTCGCGCCGACAACATGGGGTTAAACATGATATTCAGAGATTCAGGCAATTCCTCGCCAAGCAATTGCGCGCGCAGGGGACGCAAATGGTTCATCTCCACACGATGAAGCTGGCGCATAATGAAGCGATTTACGTGATAAAAGTACTCGTCGTATCGCCGGCGAAATTCCGCAAACCGCTCCTGGGTTGGCAGCAAATTGCGTGACCCCGAATATTGTTGCTGCGCGAGTGTTTCCTCCAGTTGTTGGGCTCTGGAATCGAGGCTGAATTTAACGTGCTGGACCACAAATTTAATTACCGCGAACTGTAACATCGAGAATTGCGCCGGCTTAAGATCAGTCTTGATTCGGTGCAGGGAAACTTCCATCATGTCCCGATACATTTCCCTCAGCTGCCCCACCTCCTCCGTATTGGCCGCCACCAACCGTTTGTCCGCAACGACACGTGCCACCTGATCTTCGATCAGCGTTACAGCATGATTGACAAAGCTTTTACTTATCTCGACATCAACGTGGTAATTGTCGATACCCTTGCTAACGACACTACACGACAGCGTCACTGCATTGGGTGTTCTCACTTGACTTATAATATCGGCAGCAGACTTTCTTTGAGGTGCCTTGTCGGTCATCACAGTTTCCCGCGAAATAGATGTTCTCTTTTACCGCCGGATACTACTGCGGTCAAGGCACGGTCGATCAACGCATATCAAGGTCCAAGACGAACCGGTTGTCGCTTCCGGCCCCAACGGCCCGGAACAGCTTCGAACATCCCTGCGACCCAGGTACCACAATGCGCGCAACAGCCTTGCGCGTCCAGATGCCACTCACCCAGCTGATACCAATCACGCTCAATAAGACGCTTCTTGCAATTCGGACACCAGGTGGACCCACCCTCGGTGTCATGTACATTACCCGTATAAACGTAATGTAACCCGTTAGCCATTGCTATCTTGCGAGACGCCGTAAGCGTCTCCGGTGGTGTATGGGGTTTATCCCGCATACGAAAATCCGGGTGAAACGCGGTAAAGTGCAGCGGAACATCCTGGCCCAGGTTATCCGCTATCCATTGACTCATTTCCTCAATCTCTTCCGCTGAATCATTCTCACCCGGAATTAACAAAGTCGTCAGTTCAAACCAGACACTGGTTTCATGTTTAAGATATAAAAGCGTGTCCAGCACATCACTTAAATGTCCGCCACAAATTTTATGATAAAAACGTTCGGTGAATCCCTTGAGATCTACGTTAGCGGCATCCATATAGGAAAAGAACTCTTTCCGGGGCTCGGGGCAAATATAACCCGCTGTCACAGCCACCGCATTGATGCCTTTTTCTCGTGAGGCCTGGGCAGCATCAATCGCATATTCATGAAATATAACTGGATCGTTATAGGTGTACGCGATACTGCGGCACCCTGCCTCCTGCGCCGCCTGTGCGAGAATTTCCGGGCTGGCTGAATCCGCCAGCGTATCCATCTCCCGGGACTTGCTCATATCCCAGTTCTGACAGAATTTACAGGCCAGGTTGCAGCCTGCCGTCCCGAAAGACAAAACGGGCGTACCCGGGAGGAAATGGTTCAATGGTTTCTTCTCGATGGGATCGATACAGAATCCGCTTGAGCGCCCGTAGGTGGTAAGAACTATCTCGTCGTTCTCCCGGGCCCTGACAAAACACAAGCCACGCTGACCTTCCCGCAATTTACACGCACGCGGGCACAGGTCGCATTGAACTCGGCCATCTTCCAGCTCATGCCAGTAGCGGGTAGATACGACACTGCCTTTTTCCCCAAATTCCGAGGACCTGACGTCAGGTTGCTTATTCCCTGCCAAAGACATACTTTCTCCCATCTGCAGTTATTTAGCGTGTTCCCTCTATTAGAAACTATATTTCCCATTAAGTTTACCCACATAACCGTTGTTTAAGCACCTGATCTCATTAGAATGATAAATTCACATACAAATTCAGCGCAGGAGCATGACAGTAACCAACAGCATCCGGGAACCGGCAGTCGCCGGTGCATTTTATTCCGCCAATGGCCAGGAACTGAGCAAGTCTGTCCACGAAATGCTGCAGGCAGCCACAAGGGCCCGTGGCGAAAGTCCCCCGAAAGCGATTATAGCGCCGCATGCAGGGCATATGTTCTCGGGCCCTGTAGCCGCGGAGGTATACGCCCGCCTTGTGGATGCCCGGGACACCATCACCCGTGTTGTTCTGCTTGGGCCGTCTCACCGCGTTCCTTTCCGGGGTATCGCCGCGACCACGGCAGGCACATACAGAACCCCCCTTGGAGATATCCCCGTGGACAGCGAGACCCTTGCCACACTTACAGGTATCAAGGGGGTGGGTTACCTGGACGAAGCACACACTCACGAACACAGCCTCGAGGTACATTTGCCCTTCCTGCAAGAGATCCTCGGTACTTTTACCCTGGTACCGCTCGTGGTGGGGGACGCACCGAAAGAAGACGTGGCACGAGTTCTGGAAACCTTATGGGGTGGCCCGGAGACCTTAATCATTATCAGTTCGGATTTGAGCCACTATCATCCTTATGACGAAGCGCGGATCCTCGATGCCAATACATCGAAAAAAATTCTACAACTGGACGCCAGCCTCGTCGGCGAAGAAGCCTGCGGATGCCGCCCTATCAATGGATTATTGCACCTGGCCAAACAGCGGGGCATGAGCATACAGGAGATCGATATCCGTAATTCCGGGGACACGGCCGGACCGCGGGACCGAGTGGTTGGATATGGTGCGTACACCATCGCGGAGGACAACGCAGACAATAAAGTGTTACTGCCTCGATCCTGGCGTCAACGCTTGCTCCAGGTGGCGAGGGAATCCATCTGGCAAGCCCTGCGGTCACAATCGTATGCGATCGATATGAACCATTACCCGCGTGGCCTGACCGAAGAACGGGCGAGTTTCGTCACCCTCAAACTGGATTCCCGGTTGCGGGGCTGTATCGGGACCCTGGTCGCCAGTCGTCCCCTGGTGAGCGATGTTGCCCATAACGCCCAGGCAGCAGCGTTCAAAGATCCGCGTTTCCAGTCGTTGACCCTGGAGGAATACCACGACATTGAAGTACACCTGTCTGTGTTGAGCCCTCCGGAGCCATTGCAAGTCACCGACAAGGACGAGCTGCTCGAAGTCATTCGGCCGGGGACCGACGGGCTGATTATTGAAGAAAACGGCAAGCGCGCCACCTATTTACCGTCCGTGTGGGAACAGCTTGACGACCCGGACATATTTGTAGACGAGTTACGCCGAAAAGCCGGGCTCACTGCCGGTGAGTGGTCACCGGAGACAAGAGTGTTTCGCTACACGACTGAAGAGTTCAGCTAGCAGCCTGCTT
>JBBDSF010000141.1:0-29116 GCA_040905125.1 Pseudomonadales bacterium
CTGGTGCCCTGAGCAGGATTCGAACCTGCGACCCTCCGCTTAGGAGGCGGATGCTCTATCCTACTGAGCTACCAGGGCGAGAAGCCGGAAACTACGCCTCGGGATTGGCGATCCCGATGACACCACAGGCAAGGCGCGGGCCGGCGGCGCCGGATGGCTGAGATTCGAGATCATCTTCGCCACCATGGATAACGATGCTGCGGCCAATAATGCTTTTCGGGCCATTCATGGTGATATCGTCCGAAGTCAGCGCCAGCGTTGCTTCACCATCCGCGTCAGCTTCAATGTTGCCGAAATCGCCATCGTGGCTGTCGGCATCATCGGGCGCGCCGTGTTTGCTGCCCTCATCGGGCGCGTAGTGTCCGCCCGCGGAAGTGCCATCTGCGGCCCGGCAGTCGCCAAATTCATGAATATGGAACCCGTGTGGTCCTTCGGACAATCCTGAAATTTCGGCCATGACGTGAATACCATCCCCGGCTCGGGACAGCGTCACGTGTCCGGATACATCGTTGCCCTCCGTGGGATAGATGACTGCGACGGCTTCCGAGAAATCCGTTGCGGGTTCGGGCTGCCGCGCCGTATCTCGTTGATGGGGTTCCATTGACTGCTCTTGCCCGGCTTGACCCATGGAGGCATCGGGGTCGCTTGGCTCCATAGCTGAGTTTTGCCTCGATTGCTCGCCGCAGGCCGTCAATAGCAGGGCTATCAAGGAAAGGAAAACTGTCGATTTAAACGCTGATAATTTCATGGTTATTCGCCTGGTTCGTGAAGATCAGGCGCGTTATGGTACACGATCATCCCCTGATTCGGAAAATGGTCCCTATGGAGCCGGCATTTGATTTCGCCAGCGGTGTAATATTTTGGTGTTTCGGCGGTCTGGAATACGAACGCATCTGATAAGATAACCACGTATGAGAGACACCAAACCCCTGCTGCTCGAGACAGATTTCCCGAAAATCCGACGCAAGCAGCTTGAAAGCCTGCAGGTTAACCTCGGATACCTGTGTAACATCAGCTGTACCCATTGCCACGTCAATGCGGGACCCAACCGTACGGAATTGATGGATCGTGAGACCATCGATCTCATTCTCGAATTCATGGATCATCATCAAGTCGGGACCCTCGATATGACCGGCGGCTCGCCGGAAATGAATCCCCATTTCGATTATCTCGTGACCCAGGCGCGCGGCCTGGGGGTAACGGTCATGGACCGGTGTAATCCGACCATCATTGTTGAACCGGGCTACGAATATCTGCCTGAATTTTTCGCCGACAATGACATTGTCGTGGTCGCGTCCATGCCCTGTTATCAGGAACAGAATGTCGATAAACAACGTGGCAAGGGAGTCTATCGGGATAGCGTTGAAGGTCTGCTCAAATTGAACGAAGTGGGCTATGGCAAACCCGGCACCGGACTGACGCTCAATCTGGTGTACAACCCGGATGACCCGATCTTGCCGCCGCCTCAGGAACAGCTTGAAGCGGATTACAAGCGCGAGTTGTACAAGGACCACGGGCTCGTCTTCAACGAGTTGTACTGTATTACCAATATGCCCATCAGTCGTTTCGGCGCCCGCCTGCTGGCGAAAGGCACTTACACTGACTATATGAAACTGCTGCGTGACAACTACAGTGAAGACAACCTGGAAACAGTCATGTGCCGCAATTTAATGAGCGTGGATTATCAAGGCTACGTATACGATTGCGACTTTAATCAGATGTTGGATATGCCAATTATCGGCACCTCGAAGCCCCGGCCACATCTGCAAGACTTGCTGGGTATGGAAATGGGCGACTGGCCTATCGCCTGTGGCGAGCACTGCTTTGGCTGCACTGCGGGTCAGGGCAGCAGTTGTAGCGGCGCCCTGTCTTGATGCGAACGCCCTTTATCTCGATTGTCATTCCGGTCGTTAACGAAGCTGCTCACATTGAATCGACGTTAGTCGAACTCTCGAGTAACAGCGGCAATGACCCGGAATTTGAGACGATTGTCGTAGATGGTGGCAGCGACGACGATACTCTTGCCATTGCGAAACGGAAGGCGGATAAAGTCATCGACAGCCCGCGGGGCCGGGCGGCACAAATGAATGCCGGCGCCGAGACGGCCAGCGGTGATATTTTGCTGTTCCTCCATGCCGATACCCGCCTGCCTGACAATTTCAGTGAGTTGCTTGCAAGCGAATTCTGGTCAACCGACCATGCCTGGGGCCGGTTCGACACAAGGCTGGACAGCACGCGTCCGATCCTGCGCCTGGTTGGTTGCATGATGAATGTCCGCTCACGCCTGACCGGTATCTGTACCGGGGATCAGGCGATATTTGTCAGACGTTCGGTGTTTGAACAGCTTGGCGGCTTCGCGCAGATCCCTTTAATGGAAGATATCGAGATCAGTAAAAGGCTCAAAACTATCTCGTCGCCTTTTTGTGTATCGTCACCGGTGATCACGTCAAGCCGGCGCTGGGAACAATACGGGGTCGCGAAAACCATCATGCTGATGTGGTGGCTCCGGCTTCGATACTTTCTGGGCGACACGCCTGAATCGTTAGTGAAGCAATATCGATGAGCTATCTGTTTCCGGATTCGATTATTCAGATTTTCTGCAAAGCACCGATCGCAGGGGAAGTCAAAACGCGGCTGATTGCAGATATGGGCGGACAAGCTGCCGCAAGGCTGCACGAACGCCTGGCTCGACACACGATTGCGTTATGCCAGGGTGCTCGTCTGGCGCCTGTGGAAATCTGGTGTACGCCCGACACCGACCACGATTTCTTTGCCGGCGCCGCCGATGAATCGACTCTGCTATGCCAGCAGCGAGGCTCGGACCTCGGTGAGCGCCTGGCCAATGCGGCGGCATCTGCGCTGGGAGATAAAAGGGCCGAGGCGGTAGTCATTATCGGCACTGACTGCCCGGGACTGGATGCGGATTATCTTCGCCTGGCGCTGGAGAAGCTCGAGGATCATGACGCGGTGGTGGGTCCGGCAGAAGATGGTGGTTATTGTCTGATTGGCCTAAGGCACGGCGAAAACGGCTTGATCCAGGACAAGGTGTTTCGAAATATTCCCTGGGGAACGGATACCGTCTGTGCTGACACATGCCGCATTCTCAATCATGAAAACCTTCGCTGGGCACTGTTGCCATTATTGTGGGATGTAGACCGCCCTGAAGATGTTGCGCGGCTAGACAACCCCGTAATCGATCAGACTCTTGGCGCCGGCTGAAGCAGCCTCTTCCGGAGAGCGGGGTTGCCAGCCGAGGGCTTTCGCGGGGCTGTTGTCGAACTGTTTGGTTTTGCCCAGATCGTCTACCAGGGCCGCAATTGCCTTGTCGAATCGGGCGAGTATTCGTACCAGCCAATTGGGCGCTTCCCGGTGGGGCAGTTTCTTTTTGTATTCGGGAAATTCATCGCGAAGATAACGAGCAATGTCCACCAGCCAGCGGAATCCGTTGCTGCAAATGTAACGATTGCCGGCCGCTTCCGGGCTTTCATATACCAGCCGATGCAAGGCCGCGACGTCGCGTACATCGACAATGCCGAAACCAAGACGCGGCACCAGCGGGTAGTCACCTCGCAATAATCTGACCAGTGCTTCCAGGGAAGAGCCGTAATCCGCTTCCAGTGCGGGTCCCAACACAAAAGCCGGATTGATGGTGGCAAGTTCGGGGCCGTCGTTGTCTACCACAAAGTCCCAGGCAGCCTTCTCCGCCACAGTCTTGCTGATGTCGTAGGGAGAGAGATGAGGGCTGTCCAGGTCGGTCCAGTCTTTATCCGTATAAATGTGCTTACTTCGCGTATCGCTGGCGGAAACGGCTGCCACGGAAGAGGTCAGCACAACGCGTCGAATACCTGCGTTACGTGCGGCCGACAGCACATTGAGGGTTCCTTCCCTGGCCGGCTTGACCACCTCGTCCGCATTCTCCGGTTGCTCGATTGGCACCGGCGAGGCAACGTGAAATACGCCGTTGCAGTCCTGGACTGCAGCGTGCCAGCTTTCCTGGTCCAGCAGGTCGGCCTGCACAAATTCGACGCTATCCGCTTTATCCGTATGTTTTCCCAGAACTGTGCGGAGCTGGTCGGCGCGTTCAAGATTCCGCACCGTACCCCTGACTTCATAACCGTGGTTCAGGAGTTCAAGAATACAATGACCCGCAATAAAGCCGGATGCGCCGGAGACCAGTATTTTATCTGCCATAACGTTCTTCTCTTTACATTGACTATATTGTGATACTGCGCCCCTCAGAGGGCTGGTTGGTAATCAGCTATCGAAGTTGGTTTCAAGGTGAATGTTACTTGTGTCTGGCGGCTCTGGCGCCTTCTTGTCACGTTGACGTTCCTCTGCGGTAAGCAGGTCCGTACCCGCGTCGGCAATACTGAGTCCGCTGATATCGGGATGGACCTCCTCGTGTTCCTCATGAATCGTTTCCAGCTCCGCACCGGGTTCGTCGAGGCCAAAGTCCGGTACTTCAACGGGCGCGGGCTCTTCATGAGTGGGCTCCACCAGGGGCGACCCATCGTTATCGGCGACGCTGTATTGGCTCAAGTCCAGCTCGATCTCGGGGACATCCCGGCTGGGTTCGACCAGGGGAGAGCCGTCGTTCTCGGCAAGGGAGTAGCTGCTCAAATCGAATTGTGGCGGCGGAGGCGGATCTGCCGGTTCTACCAGATTGCCTTCGTTGGGCAGGACGCTAAGAGCGGAGGTATCCGTTTCGGCTACGGGCGTGGCGGTGGTGTTCTCTTCGGGTTGTTGGCTCGCTGCCGGTGACCCTGCCTGCTCGGGCCGGGGTTTGATCACTTTAACCTTGACGTCAGCGCCGATCTTGCGAAGTGCGTTGCCGTATTTGGCAGCTTCCTTTTTATCCGCGGTACGTTTCAATACCACCGGTTTGCCGGAGAACAGCGTCGCCATTTTTTCGGCGTCGACCTTTAACAACTGG
The DNA here is from genome assembly GCA_040905125.1 of Pseudomonadales bacterium. Taxonomy (GTDB): domain Bacteria; phylum Pseudomonadota; class Gammaproteobacteria; order Pseudomonadales; family Azotimanducaceae; genus JBBDSF01. The sequence continues at coordinate 4,934 of JBBDSF010000141.1, forward strand.
GACAGATGTGCCTTGACGGTAAAGGCTTGAAAGCCTTCCAGAATTTCACCTTTAAAAACAATTGCGTAGGTAACCGAGGTCATAACCTGATGCCCTTTCTTCCTGAGGGTTATAGTAATAGAAGAGAGGACTGATTTACAGGTAATCCTGAATGCACGCCAACCTGATCCGCGCCCTTGTTCAGTCGCCTGAGTCGTCCGGGTCCGGACGCAGAATATAGGCGTCAAGGCTCGCTTCGTTGATCAAGAAGGCTGCCAGCTCGCCGCGGCGGCCGGGGGTCGTGACGACATACGCGGAATCGGCCTTTAATTTTGGAATATTTTGACGTAATACAGGTAAAGGCACGTTGATTGCGCCCTTGATGGAACCCTCCTGGAATTCTTTGGGATGGCGAACATCGAGCAACCGGATCTTTTGTTCTCCGGCGGCGGTAACTTCCTTGATTTCCGCCATTGTCACGTATTCGCAGGTAGGTTCATGCAGGAGCGCCTTGAAATCGTCTTTACCAAGACGCATCAAGGTTCCCTGGGTCAACATGGTAATAGTGGCGTTACGGGGTGCGTCGCTGACCAGTGCGTCTTCGCCGAAGAATGCTCCCGGGCCAACCTCGGCAAGATGTTTGGTTTCGCCCGTAACTTCGCGGTCTATACTCAACTGGCCTTTCTGAACAACATAAAAGTAATCGCCTTCATCCCCCTGTTTGATGACGACATCGCCTTTCTTATAGTGTACTGCAGCGAATCGGTGAAACAGCTCTTGTATGTTGGCCGGCGGTACCAACTCGAACAGGTGGGACTGTAGCAAGTTGGTCATCCAGTCATCGTTTTCACTGTCACTCTTCGTTTGATCTACGGTCAGGGCAAGATCGAGGGTGTCCTGTTCGATTTCTAAAAATACGCAATCTTCTACGGCGACCGCTGTGCGTTTATACTTTGGCTGATCGTCCAGCATCTTTTTGCTGGTTTCGTGATCTGGCGATAATTGTTCCGCCTGGAACTCCTTGTTGAGCAAGTCTACTTTGCCGCGCACGATCCAGTGACACCACCTCCGTTCCTCGTCACGCTTGAACAACATGTTGCCCTTGGGCTTGGAAGTCAGTTGTGCCTTTCCTGCGACTTCTTGTAGCGATTTTTCGTCAAGCAGATTGAAAGGGGAGAATCTTTTAAGAAACTCGGGGTCCGGGGTGTCACGTTCCAAGGGTCGTTGCTCCTGAGCGCATCAAAACCCACGGATTATGACATGGTCGGCAGAATCTTGTCGCGAATAACACCACCATTCATGATTCGCTTGAGTATCTCACCCGTATACTCGGCACCTTCCGCCTTGCCAAAGAGCCAGCCCTGAATCTCGGCGCAGCCCAGTTCCTTCAGGTAGTCGAGCTGGGGATCGGTTTCCACACCTTCGGCGACCAGGTTCAGGTTCAGCCCCTTGGCCATCGCCACGATCGCATTGACGATACTGGTACCGCCTTCATTGACATTGATCGAGCTGACGAAGGACTTGTCGATCTTGATCGTATTAATGGGGAATTGCTGAAGATAACTCAGAGACGAATAGCCGGTACCAAAATCATCTATGGCAATCTTGATACCGAGCTGGGTCAAGCGGCGCAGTTTGCGTATGACCTGGGACATATCGTTCATCAGGATGTTTTCAGTGATTTCCACTTCAAGACAATGGCCTGGCAACTCATGACGTTCCAATGCATCGACGATTCGATCGATGAAGTCATCCTGTTCGACCTGTGTTGCGGAAAAATTGATGGATACGCGCATGTTATCTGCGCCCGAGTCCCGCCAGCTTTTCAGGTCGCGGCAAGCAGTTTCGAGAACGAAATCGCCCACAGCGTTAATAAGCCCCGTTTCTTCGGCGACAGGGATAAATTCGCCCGGATACATGACGCCGTTCTCGGGATGTTGCCACCGGATCAGCGCCTCGAATCCGACTACCATCTCTGTTGTCGCGTTCACCTGTGGTTGATAACACACCATTAGGTGATCGTCGGACAGAGCGCGTCTGAGATCCCTCTCGATAATCAGTCTGGTGTTCGAGTTTTCGTTCATGCTCTCATGGAAGAACTCGAAATTGTTTTTCCCTTTGTCTTTCACGGCGTACATGGCAAGGTCGGCACTTCTGATCAACGCCTCCATGGTGTTACCGGCTTCGGGATAGATAGCAATGCCAATGCTGCAGCTTACGTGGAGTTCGTGGTCGTCGATAACGAAGGGCGTTTCTAATTCGTGGATAATCTTGTTGGCGATTGTGGCCGCGTCAGCACGTCGGTTGACCTGTGGCAGTACCAGCGCGAATTCGTCCCCACCGAAGCGAGCCAGCGTATCACCTTTACGAAGCGCATTCTCAAGTCGGTGGCTGACGGCCTGTAGCAGGCGATCTCCTGTGGGGTGCCCCATCGTGTCGTTGACCCATTTGAAACGGTCCAGGTCCAGAAACATGACGGCGATATGTTGCTTGTTACGTTTGGCCTGGTTGATTGCAATACTCAAACGGTCTTCCATTAGCGATCGATTGGGTATCCCCGTCAACAAGTCATGGTAGGCCTGGTAATTGATCAGTTCTTGTGCTTCTTTCTTTTCAGTTACGTCCCTTGCGACGCCATAGGTCCCCTTGAATTCATCCTGGCCCTGGGGTCCCCGATTGAGTCTTACGGACATGGAGCTTGTGTCGAAATAGCGATATTCGGCTTGCTCCTGATGTTTGAGTTTGAGTTCCACGTGTCTTGATTTTCTTTCGTCGGCCCGGCGTTCCATGAACACATATTTCGCCTGATCCTTGCTTTCCGCAGAGACCAGTACAGAGTAGTGCTGTCCGACCAGTTCATCCTTGTTGTACCCGAGGGTCTGATAGACAGTATCGTTAAGAAATGTGAACCTTCCTTCGGTGTCCAGCATGAAGACGATGTCGGGCGAATGCTCGACGATAAAACGGTGCAGGTGCTCGGATTCTTCCAGCCGTCGTTTATAGGTGCGGTTGGCAAGTTCCAGTTCCTTTTTGCCTGCGGCGTTCTTCATCGTGTTAAGAAGCTCGTCAGGTAGATACGGTTTTTTGAGGAAGTCATAAGCGCCACGATGCAATGCCTGCCTGGCGGTTTCAAAACTCGCTTCACCGCTGACCACAACGACCTTGCAAGGCACCTGATTTGCCGTAATGTAATCGATTACATCGAGCCCGCTGACGCCCGGCATATTGAGATCCAAAAGCACAATATCGAATATGCGATTTTTCAATAGCGTGATGGCTTCATCTCCGCTTGACGCTGTGTCGACGTTGTATCCGTAAAGCGTAATCATCTCCTGGAGGCTTTGGAGCTGAATAGGCTCATCATCCACAATCAGAACGTGGTGGCCTGCTTCGTTGTCATTTTCCAATGCACTCATTGTGGTTTCCCCATCTCAATTATCATTATTAGAAATTTTAGGGATCAGAACCTGAAAGCTGGTTCCAGGCGTACCCTCTTCTTCGACTCTACTTTTGCAGGAAATGACCCCGCCCAGGGACTCAACCAGTTGTCTTGCAATGGATAGTCCTAATCCGGAGTGATGCCCGTCTTTATTGCTTACATGTGGCTGAAACAGCTTTTCGCGAATTTTATGTGGAATCCCTGGGCCGTTGTCTGAGACTGCAATTTCGATATATGGATGTCCGCCGAGATTGATTGAGCCACAAGTGCTCACCATGATTTGCTTGCCGCGATCGATTATGCGCGTGTCCACCGAGAGCGCTTCGGCAGCGTTTTTAATCAGGTTGACCAGAACCTGTTTTAAGTCGTTGGCCGGGATAACGGTAGTTGGCCTCGCTGCGTCGAAGTCCAGTTTGAATATAAGATCTTCATAGCCACCGCTGAATACGTCGACGAGTTGCTGAATGGTTGCATTAATATCAAGTTCACCGGCTGACGAAGTGCCGTCGACGTCAATTTGAGCAAATTTCCGAATGATATCCGACGACCGCATGATCTCGTTGCTGATCGCCTGGATATCACTTTGAGCCGCCGCGTTGTCCTCAAGCTTAAGGGACAAGGTCCTCAAATAGTTTTGAACGATAGACAGCGGGTTGTTCGCTTCATGGCTGATTTCTCGCAGCCTCTGCTTGATGACGTCAATATCCGGTTGCGATCTGGATTGACGTAGTTCCCACGTATGGGATATTGCTTCGGCATAACTGCTTAACAAGTGGCTGCGATTTTCCAGCTTCGCTGGTACGTCATTGTCCACACCGCATACCAGTACACCTGCCTTGTCTCCCAGTGAGATGCACATCAGCACATCGCTATTACTCCTGTGCAGCAATTGCCGGTCTGTAACTGAAGCGATATCGTTGTCTGATAGTGTGTCGTCGTTATTTTCACGATAACATTTGGCCACATGGCTCTGAGACGATGATTTCATCACGGTAATTTTTTCGTCTTCCCCAACGATACCCTGAAGGTGTTCCCCTTCGGGTTGCATATGAACGATCCAGTTAAAAGCAAACAGAGCGCGGCCCGTATCCCGGACCAGTGACTCGAATGGCGTCTGAGGGTTCGCGTGACTCAACGCATTGTGAAAAATGGCGGTCAGGGTCCAATTGTTCAGGTGGTATTTGAATCGGCACCATGCTTTCGAGTCACCAACGTTCGCGGGCGGGGTTTGGTCTTTCGGTGTCAAATCGTCCGTTGGCGCCTCCATGTGAAGGACCGCCTTTATATCATCAAATTCACGTGAAACCTGACCAATAATTTCATAAAGCGAGTCTTCATTGAGTCCCAGCAGCGATTGAATTTCGTGAGCCAGGTTCGGCGTTAACAGCTCGGGACCCTCGACGAATGGCTCCAGGCGTCCGGCGGCGGCCACGACCTTGATCAAATGTGAAGCGTCTCCAAGTTTGCCCAGTTCGATCGGATGATAACGAATGGCGTCGCAAAATGGCGCTTCGTATCCCCAGGAGGCGACGAGATCAGCAGTCAGTTCAGCTTGTCCCTCCTCGGTGCGTTGAACCATGTGATCCAACGATTCTTCCTGACCTTGATCCAGGCGGGCCACCAGCATAGGTCCGAGGCGGGTCAATAGTGCTGCGAGGCGGGCTTCCTTGCCGTCGACGGAGTCGAATTGTATCGCGATCTGATCGGCGAGCAGACTTTGCAAAACGGATCGTCGCCAATTGGCGTTTTGGGTCTGATTGCCATGATCAACGGGCATGTCAATGACATATTCGTGTGCCATGGCTATTCCAAGAGCGGGGAAGAAGGCGGGATCGATATCCCGGTACCACTCTCTGGCCGGCGTTCGGGAATTTTGCCTGAGGCTTAAAAACGCACCAAGAATGCCCGGATCGAGCTCAACTGCGTGAGCAATCCTCTCGGGTTCACTGTCGGGACCAAGGCATATATCGAGGAAATTACCGAGGGTCTCATACCTTGCGGGCATTTGAATTCCCGCCAGCTTTTGAAGTCGACGCAAAGCTTGACTCGGCATTGGTTGATTCTAATCTTCTGCCTTGGTAAAGACAATTAGTTAGGGGTAATTGGGCTAATCAGCGTTGAGGGCAATAATGACGGGTTTGCTGCTTAACTTTTAACCAGCCCGTCCAGCGTCGCCAGGCGGCCGATCAACTCCTCCATACGCGTGCTGTATCCCCACTCATTGTCATACCAGCTGATCACCTTCGCCATTCTCTTTTCCATCACCTGCGTCAGTTCTGCATCGACGATGCTCGAGTGCGTGTTGCCGATGATATCGCTGGAAACAATGGGATCCGTACAGTACGCCAGGATACCCTGCATGGCCCCTTGAGCTGCTGACTGGAACGCCTGGTTAAGCGCGTCCACGCTAACGTCCGTGTTCAGTTCGACGGTCAGGTCCACCAGGCTGCCATCCGGGACCGGTACGCGCATGGCAAGACCATCCAGTTTGCCCTTGAGTTCGGGTATGACCAGTCCAATGGCGCGCGCGGCGCCGGTTGATGTCGGTACGATATTGGTCGCTGCATTACGCGATCGCCGCATGTCAGAGTGTGGTGCGTCGATAAGCCGTTGATCTGAAGTATACGCATGGACCGTGGTCAGCAAGCCACGGGAAATACCGAAATTATCGTGCAGTACTTTCGCCACGGGTGCTGCACAGTTAGTCGTACAGCTCGCATTGCTGATGATCGTGGACTCGGGTTTTATGACATGGTCGTTCACGCCCATGACCAGCATCGCTTCGATAGGCTCTTTGGTGGGGACGGTAACGAGGACCCGCCGGGCGCCGGCATCCAGATGTTTCTGTAATGCCGATAGCTCCCGGAATACGCCGCTGCTTTCAATCACATAGTCAACTTCCAGTTCCTTCCAGGGCAGTTTCGCCGGGTCAGGTTCGGAAAGCACCGTAAAGGGGTCGCCATCTATCTCAAGGGTGTTGCCGTCCAGTTTCACTTCGCCTGGATACATCCCATGAATGCTGTCGTACTTGAAGGCATAGGCGAGTTGATCGGGACTGGCAAGATCGTTGACGGCGACGACATCATAGTGCCCCCGCAGTTTCGCAATGCGGGTAATTGTGCGGCCGATACGGCCAAAGCCGTTGATAGCGACTTTCGGTGAGCTCATGGGGATAACTCCTTGTTCCCGTTTATGTAACGTTGTCAGCGCTTCCAACATTAACACCGATTGCCCGAGTCGGGGTACTGTTAGAGACGCATACCGTAAATCCTTGGACCAGGAAAATGTGGTGGGTTAAGCTATTACCTACCCTGAATTGTCAGGAACGCGCGATGAAACCCCAATTAAATCGCCGCCGCTTTTTACGTCTTGGTGCGCTGGCCGGCATTGTCTCCGGATTCCCCGTGCGGGCTGCCGATACCCTGCAGGCTCAAGATGACCCGGGTCATATAGGTGATGACGGGGTCAAACGATATGTTCGGCTGGGACGAACCGGACTCGAAATCGCCGATATATCCTTCGGCTCGAGTCGGCTCCGGAACGGCGAGGAGTATCTTGTACGGCATGCGCTGGACAAGGGTGTCAACTATTTCGATACTGCTGACAGTTATACCGGTGGCACGTCTGAGCAGGTCATTGGTAACGCGCTCAAAGGCGTTCGCGATCGGGTATTTATCGCCAGCAAAATGAAAGTGCAGCCCTATACTCGACGCCAGGACATGATGCAATCCCTGGAGCAAAGCCTGCGCCGGCTGCAAACAGACTATGTGGACATATTTTTCAATCACGCCGTAAACGATGTCGACCGTTTGAAGAATCCCGAATGGTTTGAATTCCTCGATCGGGCAAAACAGCAGGGCAAACTGCGTTTCAGCGGCATATCAGGACACGCGGGAAGGTTGGTAGAGTGCCTCGACTATGGCCTCGATGAGGATATGCTGGATGTCATCCTGGTTGCCTATAACTTTGGTCAGGACCCGGCCTTTTACGAGAACTTGACCCGGTCCTTCGACTTTGTCGCCAAGCAACCGGACTTGCCGCGAGTGCTGGAGAAAGCGAAACGGCGGGATGTGGGTGTCATCACCATGAAAGTGCTCCGGGGCGCCAAATTGAACGATATGCGACCCTACGAAAAGGGCGGTGCAACCTTTGCCCAGGCAGCATTTCGGTGGACCTTGTCTGATGCCAATGTGGATGCGGCGATCATTTCCATGACCTCACGCGATGAGATCGATGAGTACCTGGGTGGCTCCGGTGGTATGCAGGTCAGTCGGGTAGATGTGGAATTGTTAGAGCAGTACGCCCGCTTGACGCACACCACCTATTGCCGCCATGCCTGTAATGATTGTGAAGGCGCATGTCCCTGGGGTGTACCCATCGCCGATGTGTTGCGTACCCGAATGTACGCCACCGATTATGGCGATATGGAATTCGCCCGCCGGGAATATGCCCGGTTGGGTAACGGGGCCAGCCCGTGCTTATCCTGCGACGGTCAGCCTTGCCAGAATGCCTGCACCCATGGGATTCCCATTGCGGATTTGTGTGGACCCACTCATACACTGCTGGGGTAAACTGACAGTCGTGCATATTCATCTTGATCTTGTCGGCGGAATTGCTGGTGACATGTTTGTTGCCGCTATGCTGGACTGTTTCCCGGAGCATATCGCGGACATGGATCATTTGATGTTCAAATCAGGATTCAGGGATCTTGTTACCCTGGACAAGCAACCTGTCAACGACGGCGTACTGACCGGTACACGATTCAAGGTGCGCGCCGCCGCGGAAGCCAGCGGTCATGGTCACCGTCACTATCGTGACATCAAGAAGATCATCAGTAGTTCAGATATGGACCGGGGTACAAAAACCCATGCGCTCGGCATATTCCGATTGCTCGCGGAGGCCGAGAGTCAGGTCCATGGAATCGAAGTACAGGATGTTGCATTTCACGAGGTGGGCGCCTGGGATTCCATTGCCGACATAGTCTGCGCGGCGCACTTGATCGAGGTTTCCGGGGTAAGTAGCTGGAGTGTATCGAAGCTGCCCCTGGGTCGTGGCCAGGTCAAAACAGACCATGGTCCCTTGCCGGTACCGGCCCCGGCCACCAGCCTGCTATTGGAAGGATTCGAATTTTTTGACGATGGCATCGAGGGCGAGCGCATTACCCCCACCGGCGCCGCGATTTTAAAATATCTGGAACCTGCCCGGGGACTGCCTGACAGCCCGCTCACGTTGCATCGCAGTGGGTTCGGCATGGGTAGCAAACAGTTCAAGGGGATTTCCAATGTGCTCAGGGTGCTGGTTTTCACACAAGCGGATACCCCTGTCTGGCATGGAGATCATGTGTTACAGGTGGAATTCGAGATCGACGACCAGACGCCCGAGGACCTGGCGCTGGCATTGGACCGTATTCGGGTCTGCGATGGGGTATTGGACGTGCTCCAAATGCCGACGTTCGGTAAGAAAGGCCGCCAGGTGGCTGCAATAAGAATTCTGGCTCGGCCGGAGGTGGAATCGATGCTGCTGCAACAATGCTTCGATGAAACGACGACGCTGGGCGTGAGAAGGCAGCTGGTCAGCCGTTCTGTGCTGTCCCGTGAAGAATTTCTGGTCGAACAGGGTGACGGTCGTTATCGTGTGAAATTGGCGGAGCGGCCAGGTGGCTCCACCGCAAAATGGGAAATGAACGATGTGGCTGGCGTCGATGCCGGTCACGTACAACGCGAAGCCCTTCGCGAACAAGTGGAGCAGGCCGCGCTTGACGGCAAAGATGGCGGGAAAGAAGATGACCAAACTTGAGGAACTGCAAGCGCACTTAAAGGCACTGGGCCCGGTTGCGGTTGCTGTCAGTGGTGGCGTGGACAGCATGACACTGGCGTGGATCGCGCATCGCGTTAATCCACGCTCTCAAATTTATCATGCCCTGTCGCCTGCAGTACCGGCGCAGGCTACCGAGAGAGTACAAAAGTATGCGCAGCTGGAGAGTTGGAACCTCCACCTTATCAATGCAGGTGAGATCGACGATCCGGACTATGTGGCCAATCCGGTTAATCGCTGTTATTTCTGCAAGACTAACCTGTATGACACGGTAACCGGGCATACGGCATTGACTGTCGTTTCCGGGACCAATACGGACGATCTGGGTGATTACCGGCCGGGACTGTCAGCTGCAAAGGAACATCAAGTCAGACATCCTTATGTGGATACAGGTATCGACAAGGCATGTCTTCGCGACATTGCAAGGTCGCTCGGGCTAAATGATCTTTCCGACCTGCCGGCGGCTCCGTGCCTGTCCAGTAGAGTGACCACGGGCATAGCCATTGATGCGCGGTTGCTACCGGTGATCAATAAAGTGGAGCAGGCCTTGTGGGCGGCACTGGCTAACCAGTTGCCCCTTGAGGGCATACGTTGCCGGATAAGGCCGGACGGCGTGGTTATTCAATTGCAATCGGACGCCGAAGTACAGATGGATACAGGGTATGCGAGAGATGCGGTGCGGACGGCTCGCGCCATTTTACAGGATAATGGCTTCTCGGATCTGTCCCGGTCCGTTAGCGTCGAACCATACGAACGCGGAAGTGCGTTCCTGATAGAGACACTTCAAGTTGACCAGTAACAAAGTCACGAGTACCGAAATAAACATGGATTTTGACCGGGAGCACCGCACCGGTCTGGCCGAAGCGGTATTTTGCAGTGGCAAGAGTGACACTCAGCTCAAGGCAATCTGTGGACAGTTGCGCCAGGAAAGCAGGTCCATGTTGTTTACCAGACTGGCGCCGGAAGTCTTCGAGTTGCTGCAGTCAGCGTTTCCCGACATGATCGATTATGACAGTGTCTCGCGCACCGGTTTTTATCGTCCCCGGTCTCAAAAAGACGCGCAAAAAGAGACGCAGAAGGACAAGCAGTCTGTTGCCATCGTGACCGGCGGCAGTTCGGATGTACCGGTTGCCAGAGAGGCAGCCCGAACCCTGGAGTTTTATGGGTATCAGAGCCTCTCCATCGACGACGTTGGTGTGGCAGGCCTTTGGCGATTGACTGAGCGGATCGAGGAGATTCGTTCCCGTCAGGTGGTTATATGCATTGCAGGCATGGATGCAGCTTTGCCGACGGTCCTTGCGGGTCTGGTACCCGGCCTGATGATTGGTGTGCCAGCGTCCGCGGGCTATGGCATGGCCAGGGGCGGTGAAACGGCCTTACAGTCCATGCTGTGCAGTTGCGCGCCGGGTTTGTTGGTCGTCAATATTGATAATGGCTATGGAGCAGCCTGCGCGGCGATCCGCGCGTTGAATGTACAAATTAATCGTTGAATAAATGGAATATGTTAGTTTCCAAATATTCCATTAACTTCTACCTTGTTCGCAGGTACAGTCTGCGGTCATTGTCGAGATACACGAACGAGACACGAATTGAATTTTAGCTGGAGGAATTGGATATGGCAGCAAATCCCGAAATGGCTATTTCGCCTTATCGCAAACAAATCGAAGCACTGAGCGCGCTGCGGGACAAGCACAAGGAAACCTGGAAGGGCATCAACCCGGAATACGTGGCTCGGATGAAGTTGCAAAACCGTTTCCGTACTGGCCTGGATATTGCCCGGTACACGGCTGGCATCATGCGTCGCGATATGGCGGATTATGACAAGGATCCGAGTCAATATACCCAGTCACTGGGCTGCTGGCATGGTTTTACGGCGCAACAGATGGCAATTTCGATCAAGCGGCATCGTGGCACCATGAACAAGAGCTACATCTATCTGAGCGGCTGGATGGTCGCTGCGCTTCGGTCGCGCTTCGGTCCGCTGCCTGACCAGAGCATGCATGAAAAAAATACCGTGCCCGATCTGATCGAGGAAATATACACCTTCCTGAAACAGGCCGATGCAGTCGAACTTGAACGCTTGTTCACCGAGCTCGATGAAGTCCGGGCCAGGGGTGGTAACGAAGAGCCGATTATCGAGAAGATCGACAACTTCGAAACCCATGTTGTGCCCATCATTGCCGACGTCGATGCCGGCTTTGGCAACGAAGAAGCCACCTACCTGCTGGCGAAAAAAATGATCGAGGCGGGGGCCTGTGCGATTCAGATCGAGAATCAGGTCTCCGAGGCGAAACAATGTGGTCACCAGGCCGGCAAGGTGACCGTTCCCCATGAAGACTTTATTTCGAAGATCAATGCGATCCGATATGCGTTTCTCGAGCTGGGGGTTGACGACGGTATCATCGTGGCGCGAACCGATTCCCTCGGCGCTGGTCTGACGCAAAAGGTGCCGGTATCCAAGGAAGAAGGCGATCTTGCCAGCCAATATAATGATTTCCTCTACACCGAGGAACTCCACGATTTCAGCGAACTGAAGGAAAATGACATCACCTTTCACCGGAAAGATGGCAAGCTGGTCAAGCCGGTTCGCCTGGATAATGGTTTGTACGCTTTCCAGGAAGGTACCGGTGTCGATCGTGTCGTACTCGATTGCGTAACTAGCCTGCGTCACGGCGCGGACCTTTTGTGGATCGAAACCGAGCGACCCAATGTAAAACAGATTGCCGAAATGGTTAATCGGGTACGCAAGGAGATCCCCGACGCGAAACTGGTATACAACAACTCACCGTCGTTTAACTGGACGCTGAAGTTCCGGCAACAGGTTTATGAGGATTGGAAGGCAGAAGGCAAGGACGTTTCTACCTACCCCGATCCCGCCGTGGATGAAAAGAGTCTCATGGATTCGAAGTTTGACGACTCGGAACTCGGCATCGAAGCGGATCGGTTGATCAAGTCCTTCCAGAAGGATGCCGCCTTGCAGGCCGGCATTTTCCATCATTTGATTACCTTACCCACCTACCACGAAACGGCGTTGGGTGTGGACACCCTGTCGGCTGGATATTTTGGCGATAATGGCATGCTGGAATATGTCAAGGGCGTTCAGCGCGAGGAGATTCGGCGTGATATGGCGGTTGTGCGGCACCAGGAGATGGCCGGTACGACCATCGGTGACAACCACAAGGAGTACTTTGCGGGTGAAAATGCGTTGCTGGCGGGTGGTGGAGACAACACCATGAACCAGTTCTAACTGGCCACATTGGGGTTAGATACCCGTTTGCCCTGGCGCGAACAGGGGCTCCATATCAAGGGACTGGACATCGGCGGCCACCTGACCTTCAAGGTTGGTGGCCGTCTCTTTATCGACGGCGCTGTCGAAGTCGTTTGCCGCGGCAAGTATAGCGGGTAAGAGGGTCGCATCACTGGAGGTGTTCAGGAACACTCCTGGACACCTCAATGTCCAGTGGACGGCGCGTCGTAGTGCGTTCTCATCCTTGATCGGTTCATACCAGCTGAAACGGGGCGAATTGTCATCCTCGCGCCATCTCCGGCGCGCGATTGACTTGATAGTCTGTATCGCGACATTCCTTTCCTGGCAGAGTGCGTACACCTTTTCGAAATCGGCAGCGTAGTCAGGGTTCTGCATCATCGTGTAATTGTAAGGCAGTAGTACCGAGTCGAAATCGAAACGTTCCAGGCTTCGCAAGTGCATTTCGGCAACCTGGCTGCCATGGCCGGTAATACCTATAAACCGCACGAGTCCCTGGTCGCGTGCTTCGATGGCAGCCTCCAACGCTCCACCCTTATTCATGGCCGTTTGCCAACCTTCTTCGTCAGTCAGGTTGTGAAACTGAATCAGATCGATTTGTTCTACCTGCATACGCTCAAGAGAATTTTCGATACTTCGTTTCGCCCCGTCGCGGGTTCGATCCCCCGTCTTGGTTGCGAGGAAAAACTTTGCGCGGTGCGCAGCCATCCAGGGTGCCAGGCGCAATTCAGCATCCCCATAGCTGGCGGCGACATCGATGTGATTAACGCCGTACGCCAGTAACAGTTCCAGTATCTGGTCGGCTTTTTCCTGACGCATGGCACCCAATGCTGCTGCACCGAACAGTGTACGTGTGCTCAGGTGGCCGGTTCGGCCAAAGGGTAACTTCTCGATCATGGCACTCATCCTCAGGGTTCCTCGCAGGAAAACACCCAGTTTTGCATCAATCGCCGATGTCGTCGAGAAATGCGATGAACTGATCGACGCACCAATCGATCCGATGCGGCGCGGTGATTCTGCCGACAAATACGTGTTCCGCCTTGTCCCCGTCAATTGCTACCGGAATCAGGCGCTTGCGCTCGGCACCCCACTGATGGAATGCCTTGATTGCTGAATCGGCGTCGACCACAGGGTCGTTTTTCATGTACATGACAGCAAGTGGAATAGAGATCTTTCCCAGATCCTGTCTGTTCGCCCAATCGACCATCTTTTGCATTTCGATAATGGCGCGAGTTGCATATCGGTTGCTCCAGTAACGGCCGTGTTCCTCGTTTATGGGTTCCCATTGATGGGTTTTACCGGCAATCCATTGGATCCAATGGCGAGCCAACGGCCAGGTTAATAGAAAGCCGAATCTGTTACGAACCCGGAAATTCGGTGACATGAAAAGCATGGCATATATCCGCGCGCCAACATCGGGTTGGCAGGCCAGCCATATGGATAAGGGGGCGCCGGTGGATGTTCCCACCAATACCACTTGGTCGCCGAGTTGAGTGGCGATGCGCCAGGCATCGACCATGCTTTGCAGCCATGCTTCCGCTTCGGTGAGCATGCCCTCCGGGCCTGTGCCATGGCCTGCAATGCGCACGTACAGGGTATTACCGCCAAAATGCGTGGCGATTCGTTCCGTCAGGGGTGCGGTTTCCTGGCGGGTGGCGGAAAAACCATGAATATACATAAAACAAAGGGGTGTCTTCTCCGGCGACTCGGGTGTTGCCCACGTGATTGTTGCCTCCGCACCCGGGATTACATTGCCGGCCGCCTGCTCTTGCTGGTTCAGCCATTCGGCCAGTTCCGTCAAGTTCAGATCATTCGGCACCCGGGGTTCAGGCGCGCAAGGGTCGAGCCGAGGTCTTTCGATGAAAAGGAAAACGGCCAGGGCAAGCAGGACAATGCCAGCCAGGATCCACATATCAAGCATCCACTCAACTAACCACATATAAAGCCTGAACACTAACGGCTAAACGCGAGTATGCAATAATTTTCCCGTTAATGCTCAATCCGGCCAGCTCCTATATAATCACCGCTTTTGCCGGTATCCCCGAACCATGCTGAAAGGGACCAATCTTTCCTGTGAACGTCAGCGACGGTTGCTGTTCGATCGTATTTCCTTCGAACTGGCGGCAGGAGAAGTATTGCGCATTGAAGGGCCAAACGGCTCAGGTAAAACCACCATGCTGCGAATGCTGTGCGGTCTATATGTGGATTTCGAAGGGGAGATCGAGTGGGAACTGGATCATTATCCCCTTTACATCGGTCATCGAACCGGCGTCAAGGATCAATTGACGGCGGAAGAGAATCTCGGCTGGTTGGCCCGGCTGTACGGGAGTAGAGATACGGATGGCGTCAATCGGGAACCGGACCCCGCTGATATTCGTCACGCATTGCAGGAAGTCGGACTCCGCGGCTTTGAGGATATTCGCTGTGACTCCCTGTCTGAAGGCCAGCGTAAGCGGGTCAATATGGCGCGGCTTTATCTGATTCGCAGTGCCGCCTGGATTCTGGATGAACCCTTTAGTGCTATCGATACCGGTGGCGTAGAGAAACTTCAGCGTCGCATTGAATGGCAGTGCGAGCAAGGTGGCGCAGTGGTGCTCACCAGCCATCAACCCCTCGAACTCGACTGCCCGGTCAAACACATCACTCTGGGAGTGGAGGCCTGATGGGCATTCTGGTTGGCACCGCTCTGCGGGACTTGCGTATTACCTATCGGAATGCCAGCGAAGTGATTAATCCGCTGATATTCTTCGTTATCGTCATCACGTTGTTCCCACTGGGTATCGGCCCCACTGAAGAAACCTTGCGAGATATCGCTCCCGGCGTGATCTGGGTGGCAGCCTTGCTGGCCACCTTGTTGTCTCTTGAGCTGGTCTTCAAGAGTGACTATGAGGATGGCTCGCTGGAGCAGATGCTCATGAGCAACCATCCCTTTATTCTGATCGTCATTGGCAAAATCTGGACCCACTGGCTCAGTACCGGTTTGCTGTTGACCCTGCTGAGTCCTCTGCTGGCTTTGATGTTATTTGTAAACAGCGACGGGATCCTGGCGATCGGGTTATCTCTTTTGCTGGGGACGCCGATCTTGAGTTTGATTGGCGCGATCGGCGCGGCCTTGACGGTGGGGCTGCGAAAAGGTGGTGTCCTGGTCGCTATTTTGATATTACCACTTTATATCCCGGTTTTGATTCTTTGCACTGCCATGGTCCAGACTGGCATGCAGCAGGGGGACTACACGGGTCACATGTTATGGTTGGGCGCGTTACTGGCGTTGAGTGCGGGTCTGGCGCCTGTGGCAGCCAGCGCGGGCTTGAAAATCTCGTTGAGTCATTGATCCGGGTCAGACGGGTCAGGCTGGTAAAATGTCAAACTGGTTTTTGTACTGGTGAGATATCAACAGGGGGTAAGAGAGCCGAGCGCCGGAAAAACGGCTCACCGAGCACGACGAGCATAAATTCTCGCTGCCCGGGAGATAAATGAGAAATTTGGTGGTCAAATTGTCCGCGACAGACGCACCCGGAGACAATTGAGTGTTTTGGAAATGGTTTCATAAACTGGGTTCGCCCCGGTGGTTCTACGATATCAGTGGAAAGCTGTTGCCCTGGTTTGGTGCGGCTGCCGGGCTGTTGCTGATGACGGGGGCGGTCTGGGGCCTTGCCTTCGCGCCACCGGACTATCAACAGGGTGATAGTTTCAGAATCATTTTTATCCATGTACCTGCTGCCATACTGGGGCAATCGATTTATGTGATCATGGCGTTTGCAGGTGCCGTCTATCTGATATGGCGAGTCAAACTGGCGGATGTTGCGCTTCAATGTGCGGCCCCCATAGGCGCGTCGATTACTTTTCTGGCTTTGGTGACCGGTGCCATATGGGGCAAGCCAACCTGGGGTACCTGGTGGCAATGGGATGCCCGGTTGACTTCGACGCTGGTGCTGTTTTTTCTGTATCTTGGGATCATCGCGTTGCGTGCGGCCATGGACAATCGGGAATCCGCCGGACGGGCCACGGCGGTGCTGGCACTTGTGGGCGTTGTTAACATACCGATCATCAAGTATTCGGTGGATTGGTGGTTTACATTGCATCAGCCGTCGACGTTCAAGTTAACTGAGAAACCGGCGATGCCGATGGAGATGTGGTTACCGCTTCTGGTGATGGTTATTGGATATTACGCGTTCTTCTTTACGGTGTGGATGATGCGAATGCGCGCGGAAATATTGCAGAGGGAAAATCGTTCCGGCTGGGTCAGGGATCTGGTGCTGTCGCAATGAGATTCGACAGTTTGTCAGAACTTATCCATATGGGCGGCCACGGATCATTTGTCTGGACCGCGTATGGGATTACTATTCTTATATTGGCTTTTAATGTAATTCGCGCCTGGCATCTGAAACGAAAATTTCTACTAAACGAAAAGCGAGTAATCGAACGTGAACAGGCCCGGCAGGCCGAGCCACAAAGTGCTGAGTGACGCGTACATATGAAACGACAGGAAAACGTATGAAGTTTGGAAAGATGAAACCCCATCGACGTAACCGGTTGATACTGGTGTGTCTCGTTGTCGTTGCCTCGGGCGCGGCCGTAGGTATGGCAATGATGGCGCTAAACGAAAATATTAATTTATTCTATTCCCCTGAACAGATTGTTCAGGGTGAAGCGCCCATCGGGCAGCGGATCCGTGCCGGCGGCATGGTCATGGACGGCAGTGTTCAACGCGCCGAGGAAGATCTCACCGTCAGGTTCAGGATAAGCGATACCCGGGAAGCAGAAGTGCCGGTGGAATATGTCGGTATTCTTCCGGATTTGTTCAGAGAAGGCCAGGGCGTGATCGCTCTCGGAACGCTTGGGCGTAATGGCGTGTTCAAGGCAGACGAGGTGTTGGCCAAGCATGATGAGAACTATATGCCACCCGAGCTTGAGAAGATGATGGCGGAAACTCACACGGGCGATGGAGGCGGTCAATGATTGCTGAGTTGGGTCATTTCAGTCTCATACTTGCGCTAGGGTTGTCGGCGTGTCTGATGATTATCCCGGCCCTGGGTGTATACCAGGGCCGTTCTGTCTGGATGCAAATGGGCGGCCCGCTGGCTGCGGGCATGTTCGTATTTATTGCCATCAGTTTTGCCTGTCTGGGGGCGGCGTTTTTACAGGACGATTTCTCAGTCACCTACGTTGCCGAAAACTCGAATACCCGATTGCCCGATGTCTATAAGTTCTCGGCAATCTGGGGTGCCCATGAAGGTTCCTTCTTGTTGTGGACTCTGGTGATGGCCGGTTGGACCCTCGCCGTGAGCATGTTCAGTGGCACGCTCACCCAGGACATGCGGGCACGAGTGATGGCTATCCTTGGGGGGCTGTCATTGGGGTTTATACTTTTTATGCTGTTGACCTCTAACCCATTCGAACGCTCGTTACCTGTTGCGCCCCAGGAAGGCAGTGACCTGAACCCGCTGCTGCAGGATTTCGGGCTCATCGTTCACCCGCCCATGCTATACATGGGCTATGTGGGCTTTGCCATTCCCTTTGCGTTTGCCATCGCGGCACTCTGGAGTGGCCGGCTGGATTCGGCATGGGCCCGCTGGTCCCGCCCCTGGACAAACGTTGCCTGGGCGTTTCTGGCGCTCGGCATTACCCTCGGGAGCTGGTGGGCCTATTATGAGCTGGGCTGGGGGGGCTGGTGGTTCTGGGATCCGGTTGAAAACGCGTCGTTCATGCCGTGGCTGATGGGCACTGCGCTCATTCATTCACTGGCTGTGACGGAAAAGCGTGGTGTGTTCCGGAGCTGGACGGTCCTGCTGGCAATCTTTACGTTTTCATTGAGTCTGTTAGGCGCATTTCTGGTTCGCTCGGGTGTGCTGACATCGGTTCACTCCTTTGCGGTAGATCCTGAACGAGGGCTGTTTATCCTTGCCTTTCTGCTCCTCGTGGTCGGTGGCTCATTAACCCTGTTTGCTTTCCGGGCGTCGGGAATACGGAATACGGCTGCGTACACTGCGACGTCCCGGGAGATGCTCTTGCTGGTCAATAACCTGATACTGGTGGTCGCGGCGGGTGCCGTGCTGCTGGGTACGCTTTACCCGCTCATTTATGAAGCGGTTACCGGCGGGGACAAAATCTCGGTTGGCCCCCCCTATTTCAACACGGTGTTCGTTCCTTTAATGATGGCGCTGTTCGTGGTCATGTCGATTGCGCCTTTTTCCCGTTGGCGGCGTACATCCATATCGTCCTATTTGCATTATCAATGGTCGTCATTATTGGCCAGTCTTGTGATTGTCGTGTCTCTCGTTGCGCTGTTCGCCCGGGAATTTTCCATTGCAGTCGTCTTTATCGACACCCTGGCATTATGGATTGTGATCAATCTTGTTAGAGACGGATGGGGCAAGGTAGCCAACAAGAAAGATAGGGTGCGGTCTCTGTTCAGGCAAACACCCTCGTACTACGGCATGTGGATTGCTCATGTGGGTATCGCGGTAGCTACGATCGGTGTCTGCATGACCGTCTATTACAGCGAAGAGCGCGACGTTCGCATGGCACCGGGCGATACCGAGGAAATGGTTGGGTATAACTTTACGCTTGAGAATCTGAAAAAAGTTGAGGGCCCTAATTATCTGGCGGATCAGGGCAGGGTAAGTGTCTCTCGCAGCGGCAAGCATGTTGTCGACCTCTATCCGGAGAAACGGCGCTACCAGGCTTCGGGCGAGGTTATGACGGAAGCGGCTATCGATCCGAGCCTGGCGCGCGATCTGTATGTGTCGCTGGGCGAACCCGTCGGCAGCGGCGGCGCCTGGGCGGTAAGGCTTCACTATAAGCCATTTATTCGCTGGATTTGGTTCGGCGGTGGGCTGATTGCGATTGGCGGTTTCGTCACGGTGCTGGACAAACGCTATCGGGCTGTCCGCAGGGCTGCTGAAATGCCAAAGACAACCGCGGAGGTGGCGACATGAAAAAAGCCGTCTTGTTTATTCCGCTGGCGGTATTTCTGATATTGGTTGGTTTCCTGGCCGCAGGGTTCAAACTCGATGATCCCCATCGCTTGCCTTCGGCGATGATCGACCAACCCATAGCGCCGTTCAGTTTGCCGGAATTGAAAGACCCGAACCGTGAGATTACCAATGCCGATCTAACGGGCGAGGTTTCCCTGCTTAACGTCTGGGCAACCTGGTGTCCTAATTGTCTGGTTGAGCATCCCGAACTCATGCGTATTTCCGAGGAAGAGAACGTTCGTATGATAGGCGTTAATTACAACGACGAACGAAACAAGGCGTTGGCGTGGCTTGAACGTCACGATAGCCCGTACACATTCAGTATTATGGATGACCAGGGTAAGCTGGGCATCAATCTCGGCGTTTATGGTGCGCCGGAGACTTATGTCGTGGATGCGAACGGCGTTATAAGGTATCGGCATGTGGGTGTCGTAAGCCGGGAGGTGTGGGAGAAAGACCTTGAGCCGCTGGTGGATATGTTGCAGGACGAATCCATTGCGGAACGTTAACATGCTTACACGAATAACACTGGCGATTTGGCTTTCTTTCGGTGCAAGTATTTGCGTCGCTGCTATTGACGCCCACTCGTTTCCCGACGAGGAAATGCGAGACAGATATCGCGAGCTGATCAATGAACTGCGTTGTCCGCAGTGCTTGAACACGAACATTGCCGGCTCGGATGCCATGATCGCGAAAGATCTGCGCCGCGAGACTCACCGTTTGCTCCTGGAAGGCAAATCCAACGAAGAAATTCTCGAATATATGCATCAGCGCTACGGAGACTTTATATTATACGAACCGCCGCTCAGGCTTGGCACGGCGATTCTATGGTTCGGACCCCCGGCATTATTGATTATCGCCTTGATCATATTTCTGAGAATTGTCTGGAAAAGAAAGTCAGTGGAATCAGTGCTCACGGACGCTGATCAGGAACGCCTCGATAAATTGGTTGGTAAAAAGGACGTCTAATGTTGTTTTGGGTGCTGGTTTCTATTTTAGGCGTCGTGGCGGCCGCGTTCGTCATTGTGCCGTTGTATTTGCATCGCAACCGGTCGGCTTCCGATAGCCGCGTCAGCGTCAATGTCGACATTTACGAAGAACGACTGGCTGAGCTGCAAGCGAGTTTCGAGTCAGGTGATATCGACGAGGAAGAATTCGCGCATCTGAAGACGGAGCTGCAAAAAAATCTTTTGTCGGACGCCGATGACCCTGAGCAGGCTGTCCACGAGGGAAATACGAACTATCGCGGTGTTCCCATTGCGGCGGCTTTGCTGGTGCCGTTGTTTGCGTTTCTCGCGTACTCCGACTGGGGATTGTCCTGGGGCGCAATACAGGATCATCGGATCGCCGAGGAATTGCAGTCACAGGATCCCCACGACGTCGAGGATATGGGGGGCACGGTTCGACGCCTCGAGAAAAGATTGGTCTCTCAGCCTGACAACCACCAGGGTTGGTATTTGCTGGGTCAGTCTTATATGAGTATGGGCCGGCATGAGAAAGCGGTAGAGGCCTTTCAGCATCTGCAGAAATCGTTTCCCGAGGATGCCGGTCTTTTGGCCTATATGGCGCAGGCTCTATATCTCGCGGACGAACGCCAATTCACGCCGCGGGTGGAAAAAGCGGTGTCACGAACGTTGGAACTCGACCCTCGGAACATTACCATGCTTGAAATCCGGGCGATGGGTGCCATCCAGTCCGGTCGCCCCGAGCAGGCCCTGAGCGACTTCAGGGCTGCCCTCGCGGCCGGTGCGCAAGGACGCCGTGCGCAAATGCTTGCCAGTGTCATCGGCAGGCTCGAAAGTGAGCTTGGAATCGACAGTGGTGCGCAGGCAGACGGCGCTGAAGACGAAGTCGTGAGTCCCGGCGGGAGCCAGCGAGCACTGAGTATCCGGGTTGAAGTCGAGAACGGATTACCCATAACGGGCCGTGAACGAGTTTTTGTTTTTGCACGAGCCATGAATGGCCCTCCCATGCCGCTCGCGGTTCAAGAGCTGGATGTCGCTGATTTGCCCAGGACGGTTAATCTCGACGAGTCCATGGCAATGATGCCGGAGATGGGGCTGGACGACTTTGACGAAGTTCAGGTTGTGGCCCGAATTTCAACTTCGGGTATTGCCAACGTCAGCCCAAACGACTTTGAGGCCGTATCGGACTCTATCGATCTGACTCGCGATAATTCGATGATTACCCTGCATATCAAGGATCGTGTTGGGGAGTTATAAAAGAGACGTCAATTTCCTTGAATTACTTTGATCTATTAACCAGGCTGCGCGAAGCCTATTTCACCTTGCTGAAATTCCCAAAGTACGTACTTTGGGTTGTGGCACTTATGTGTCTGGTGGCAGGCTATCATGCTCGCGATTTTTCCTTCGACGCCTCTGCCGATGACCTTGTTGTACAGGGAGACCCCAAGCTCGAATTCTACCGCCAGATGTCTGCGAAGTTTACGGGCGACGATTTTCTTGTGGTTACTTATGCCAGCCCTGACGGAGGTCTTTTCTCGGACAAGATTTTTGATAAGGCCATGGCCGAAATCGCCGAGGTTCAGAGTGAGCTGGAACAGGTTGAGGGTGTTCATAGCGTGTTTTCAATTCTGGATGCACCTCTGTTACAAAGTCCCCCGATACCGCTTGAGCGCCTGGCGGATAACTTCCTGACCCTGGAAGATCCTGAAACAGACATAATTCTTGCAGAAAAGGAGCTCACCACAAGTCCCCTGTTCAGCAATTATTTGATTTCCACCGACGGCAAGACCACCGCTCTGCTCATTAACCTTGTACCCGAAACAGAACTCGAATCGCTTAGAGTGCGTCGGGATGAGCTCCGTGCCATGCCGGATGCGAATGAAGATGAG
Source organism: Pseudomonadales bacterium (assembly GCA_040905125.1). Classification (GTDB taxonomy): domain Bacteria; phylum Pseudomonadota; class Gammaproteobacteria; order Pseudomonadales; family Azotimanducaceae; genus JBBDSF01. The sequence continues at coordinate 27,262 of JBBDSF010000141.1, forward strand.
CTGGAGCGGGCGGAAGAGGCGCACTCCAACGCCAGGGAGGCCTATCTGGATCGCCGGGACAAACTCCTTGAAGACATTCGTCGTATTCGGGACAGATACAAAGATGACGCCATTATGTATCTCGGCGGGGTCCCCATGGTTGCCGCGGATATGATTACCTTTGTCAAACACGATATCGCCGTGTTCGGTTCCACGGTTGTGGTGCTTATCATGGCCATGTTGTTCTTGTTCTTCCGTCGTTTAAGGTGGGTTTTGTTACCCATGTTGATAAGCGGGTTGACCTTGTTATTTACGATTGCCCTGTTGGGATTTTTTGACAAGCCGGTCACGGTTATCTCTGCCAACTTCGTATCCCTGTTAGGGATTATATGCATTTCTTTTTCGATTCATCTTATTGTTCGCTATCGTGAACTACTGGAACATAATATTGATGGATCCTACCCGGCCAGGGTCAGGCAGGTGATGGTCGATAAATTTATTCCATGTTTGTATACAGCGTTGACGACCATGGTGGCCTTTAGTTCCATGATGGCAAGTGGCATCCTGCCCGTTGACGACTTCGGCTGGATGATGTGCCTGGGCATAGCCATTTCTTTTGTCGTCACCTACGTTGTGTTTCCCGCTGTGTTGCTTGTCATGGAGAAAGGCGAACCCAGTGTCACGTTGAAGGATCGTATTGCGCTGACTGAACTATTGTCCCGGGTGTCAAGAAACTATCCGGGACGCATGATCATGGCGGGCGTCGTTGTTGCCGGCATAGCCCTTGGCGGGCTCTCCCAGCTGTCGTTCAACAACCGCTTCATCGACTACTTCGGCGAAGAGACGGAGATTCGTCAAGGCATGGAATACATCGATAAACATCTGGGGGGTACCGTGCCATTCGATGTTTACATCAAGTTCTCGCCCTGGGAGGCAACCGCCGACGATGATCCGTTTGCAACGGAAGACGACACCTTCCCCGAACGCTACTGGTATACACCCCGGAAGCTGGAAGACGTGAGAGCACTCCATGATTTTACGGCATCTCATTTCGCTACGGGTAAGGTCATATCCCTTGCGACGTTGGATCGCATAGCGCGCCAATTTAATGAGGGCGAGGAATTGACGGCATTGGAGATGTCCGCCGCGCTTGGTATGATGCCGGACAGTGTCAGAGAACAGCTGATCGAACCTTATGCTGATCCGCCGTCCGGCTACGCGCGCATCAATGCGCGTGTCAAGGAAAGCGGTGCCTACTTTTCCAGGGATGAATTGATCGCGGACATCAAGGCCTTTGCAGACGAAAACCTGGACAGGGAAGTTCGGGTAACGGGCATGATGGTGTTATTCAACGATATGTTGAAACAACTGTACGACTCGCAGTTGAGCACCCTCGTGTATGTGGTGGTGGCCATACTGATTATGTTTACGTTGCTGTTGCGATCGATCCTGTTGGCAATTCTGGCGTTGATCCCCAATATTATTGCTGCGGCGACTGTGATCGCCTTTATGGGATATGCAGGAATCCCAATGGACATGATGACCATTACAATCGCTGCCATTAGCGTGGGTATCGGTGTCCATGACGCAATCCACTACCTGCATCGATTCCAGCAAGAATACCGGAAAGGAAACAGCGTGACCGACGCGGTCAGGTATGCCCACGAGACTATCGGGCATGCCATGTACTTTACATCGTTGGTGGTTATTGGCGGCTTCTCGGTCCTGGCGCTTTCAAATTTTCTGCCCACGGTCTATTTCGGCGTGTTGACTGCTCTGGCTATGTTGCTCGCCATGCTGGCCAATCTGATTCTGCTGCCAAGCCTCCTGATTGCCTGCCTTTCCGGGACCTTCCGAAAGCCCCGTTAAAGTGACA
>JBBDSF010000142.1:0-5012 GCA_040905125.1 Pseudomonadales bacterium
CAAGCCAGCTGACCGTAATTTCCGCTTTGCCGGCGCTTGCCGTATATAATGATACTCTACTTGACGATAAGCGCTCAAAGCGCTTTGGAATGGCAAGATGAATCTTCTGTTTCTTTGTACGGGCAACGCCTGCCGATCGCAGATGGCGGAGGGCTGGGCGAGACGACTGGCGCCCGCCTGGCTGAAAGTCGAATCGGCCGGCATCGAAGCCCATGGCCTGAATCCACGCGCCATCGCCGTGATGCGCGAAGTGGATATCGACATAACGTCGCAGGCGTCCAGCCGTGTGACTGATGCCATGCTGCAACGTGCCGATCTGGTGGTAACAGTTTGCGGCCACGCGGACGAGCATTGCCCGGTATTGCCGCTGGGGACCGAAAAAGTGCATTGGCCGGTGGCCGATCCGGCCAGGGCAACAGGCACTGACGAAGAGGTTATGGCGGTATTTCGCCGCATCCGGGATGAGGTGCGTGCTCATGTTGAAGAACTGATCAAGCGCCTTGCGATGGCAAGGGAAACGACGCTTTCCCAACGAAATAACGACAATCTCTATTGCAAATTCTTCGACAGTCCTGTCGCGTCGCCCGATTCCATACTCATTGAGACCCTGGGTGGTGAGGTCTATACCTATAATGATGCCGAGAACGAGTCTTCAAAAATCGCTCGCCACTTGACCGGCCTTGGACTCTGCTCCGGTGACAGAGTCACCGCGCAAGTGAATAAATCACCCCAGGCGCTTTGGTTGTACCTCGCCTGTCTGAAAGCGGGGATGGTGTTTCACCCGCTGAACCCTGCATACACGGAATCGGAGCTCGGGTACTTTATTTCCGATGCCAAACCCGGCCTGATCGTTTGTGATGCATGCTTTCGGGAGTCAGTGGAGCGGTTGGCTAAAGAGTTGCAGGTTCCACACGTTGAAACCCTGAATGCCGATGGTTCCGGCTCTTTGATGGATCATTCTGCATCAAACCCGGATGATTTCACGCCGGTGCATCGGGAAAGCAACGATATGGCCGCGCTGCTTTACTCGTCCGGTACCACCGGGCATCCCAAGGGCATCATGCTCAGTCATCGGAACCTCTACGACAATGCCGCGACGTTGGCGGACGCCTGGGGCTTCACCAAAGACGACACGCTCTTGCATGCCCTGCCGATATTCCACGTACACGGCCTCTTTGTCGCGATCGGTTGTGTACTGGCGAGCGGCGCCCGCATGCGCTGGCTGGCGCAATACAATGTTGCCGACGTGCTGCAATCGTTACCGCAGTGTACTGTGATGATGGGCGTACCAACCTACTATACACGGCTCCTGTACAACGCAGACTTCGGTCGGCAGCCCTGCGACAATATGCGTTTATTTATTTCCGGTTCAGCGCCGTTGTTGGAGGAAACCTTTGCGGCCTTCCGGGAGCGTACGGGGCGCACGATTCTCGAACGCTACGGTATGTCGGAGACCGGCATGAATACCTCCAATCCTCTACAGGGTGAGCGCAAGGCGGGCACTGTAGGGCCGCCGCTGCCCGGCGTTGAGCTGAGAATCGTGGATGATCAGGACAAGCCGCTGCCGGTTAACGAGATCGGGCATATTCAGGTCAGGGGGTCCAATGTCTTTCAGGGCTATTGGCGAATGCCTGACAAAACCGCAGAGGATTTCACTGACGATTGCTTCTTCCGCACCGGAGACCAGGGCCGTATTGACGAAGACGGTTATGTTTCGATCGTGGGCCGGGCGAAGGATATGATCATCAGTGGTGGTCTGAATGTCTATCCCAAGGAAGTGGAGCTGGTGCTGGACGACATCGATGGGGTGCGCGAGTCAGCTGTTGTTGGCGTTCCCCACCCCGATTTCGGTGAAGCGGTTGTCGCCGCGGTCGTGTTGGAGGAAGGTGTCGAACTTGATGAACAGTTCATCGTTGCCTTTGCCAGAGATCGACTGGCGAATTTCAAGGTGCCCAAGAAGGTTTTCTTTGTAGACGTCCTGCCGCGCAATACCATGGCGAAAGTACAGAAGAATGTTCTGAGCGAGCAGTATCAGGATTGTTTTCATGCAGGTTGATACGGCCGCATAGATGAACTGACCTTGCAAGTAGACAGACTGTTTATTCATATCACGCTAACACCAAGTCCGCCCCATCCTCTGGATATTCCGGCGCAAACACTTTATGGTTTTCCACACGTGGAACAATCAAAGTCATCAGGGGATCTTAATGAGCATTGGCGTCTGGGAACCGGACAAGCCGGTCACTATTGAACTGGCTCAGCTGCGTCATTGGCTGGAAGTCTATCGTCAGGGGGACCCGGAGAACTTGGCGGCGGGGCTTAGTGACGATGAGATTCAAGCGGATGCTACTGTGACGAAGCTGGACGAGGGTGCCTGGCAGGCTGCTGAACAACTGAATTGTGAGGAGATCGGGGATCTGGTCCGATTTTTTACCCTGGCGGAAACGCAGTTGCCCAATTGGCAGGGTGGCGAGACGTCGCCGGTCATCTATCTGGTAAAAATACTGCGGGCACGGGGCGCATTCCCGGACACGCTCCGCAAATGGATCAAGCGCCATACGGACAATCGTTATCTGCCCTATGGTCCCGCGTTATAGATGCCTGAATCAGGTATAATGTCGCTTTTTCCCGGATGCGCATCCCATGGCTGATCGTACCGCTACAATTAATCGAGATACGCTGGAGACCCAAATCAGCGTCACGCTGAATCTGGACGGTACCGGTGAAAGTTCGTTTACGACCGGTCTGCCGTTTCTGGAGCACATGCTGGACCAGGTGGCCCGTCATGGGCTGATCGATCTCGATATCAGCGCCAGCGGTGATCTGGACATCGATGCCCACCATACCGTGGAGGATATTGGCATTACGCTGGGCCAGGCAGTTGCCCAGGCGGTCGGTGACAAGAAAGGCATTCGTCGCTACGGACACGCCTATGTGCCATTGGATGAAGCCTTGTCACGTGTGGTGATCGATTTTTCCGGACGGCCCGGACTGGAATATGGGTTGACGTTCACGCGCCCCAAAGTCGGTGACTTCGATGTGGATCTGTTCCATGAACTCTTTCAGGGGTTCGTCAATCACGCACATGTCACGTTGCATATCGACAATTTAAAAGGCGTTAACGCGCATCATCAAATTGAGACAGTGTTCAAAGCATTCGGGCGCGCCATCAGAGAAGCGTTGGCTGTCGATACGAGAATGAGTGGCGAGCTGCCTTCTACCAAGGGTAAGCTGTAAGTGCAAATTATACCCGCCATCGATATCAAGGAAGGCAAATGCGTGCGTCTGAAACAGGGGCGCATGGATGAATCGACGATTTTCTCCGATGATCCGGCGGCCATGGCGGAACATTGGGTCAGTCTTGGCGCGACCCGTCTGCATCTTGTGGACCTTGACGGTGCATTCGAGGGTCGACCTGTCAATAAACCGCTGATAGAGACGATTGCGCGGAATCATCCAGAACTGACTATACAGTTGGGGGGCGGTATTCGGAGCGTGGAAGTCATTGAAGGTTATCTGGATGCTGGTGTCGATTATGTCATTATCGGTACCAAGGCGGTTGAGGAACCCGAGTTCGTCGGCGCCATGTGCAAACAGTTTCCGGGGCATATCATTGTGGGCCTGGACGGCCTGCACGGGATGGTGGCGAAGAACGGGTGGAAAGATGTGACGGATATTCCGGTGAAGTCCCTGGCGATGATTTTTGAAGCTGATGGCATAGAAGCCATTATTTATACGGATATTGGCAAGGACGGTATGATGGGCGGTATCAGTCTGCAGTCCACGAAGGATCTGGCTGATTCCATTTCGGTACCGGTAATTGCGTCAGGCGGGGTTACCGATATTCGTGATGTTCAGGTTTTACTGGATCTGGACCAACGTATCGATGGCGGCATTACGGGTGTTATTACCGGGCGGGCTATTTATGAAGGGTCTCTTGATCTGGCTGAAGCGATTGCGCTTTGTCATTCAGCGGATAGCGAGCGTAATCAGGATCGTTCGTCCTGACCGGGATAATCTGGTTGTAGCGTAAGACCAGTAACTCGGAAACCGGCAAAATGGTGACACCCTCATCCTTTAACAGCGGCAGCGTCATTTCCAGATAGTGCAGCGTGACGTCGTGTGGATGTGCGATGGCGATGGCTGTGCCTTTCTTGTTTGCAATGTTAATCAAGTGTTTGAAGGCGCGGTCGACTTGATAGAAGGTTTGTGTGTTATCCAGAAACACGTCGCGACTGGCGGTGAGGATATTCGCTTTTCTTGCGACCTGCGAGGCGACGGTGTGCGGAGTCGTACGTGAGTCGATGAAGAACAACTGGCGCTGGTGCAGCTCATCCATCAGCCAGCTCATTTCACGCGGTTGCTGGGTCAGATAACTGCCCATGTGGTTATTGATCCCCCGTGCATGGGGTACGTGTGCAAAGGCGCCGCTCAGTCTTTCATAAAAATCTTCTATGGAGAGGGCAGCGTCAAGTCCGCGGGGCCCAATGGGCAGGTTCGACAGATTTGCCATGGGCAAATGCAGCATGACTTCCTTACCCTGCTGGTGCGCCGTTTCCGCCAGTGATCGTGAATGTTCTGCATAAGGCAGTATTGACACGGTCGCGGGACCGGGCAATTCGATAGCCCGGGTTCCGCGCGCCAGGTTGTGCCCCAGGTCATCGATAATGACGGCAACGTGCGCCGCATAGAGCGGCGCAACGGGTATCCACATGAAAATAATAATGATCAGTCGTTTCATGGATTTACCCGGCCTTTTTAGCTAACGCCCACCATCTGCGACCATGCAGTGGTCGTCACTTTTGTGGTTCTTTCTTTTTGGCAGCCAGGATATTCAGGCCCTTTAGTAATGTTAAGGCTTCATTGAGCTGGTAGTCCGTCTGGGCAAGGTCTTCACTTTCTTCGTCTTCGCCCGTGGAAATCAGCGTAGGCCCGCTCTCTTTGGTTTCGCCTTCATCATTCTGGTTACCGTTATTCAGATGCTTCGGCAGGTCACGTTCTGTGACGCGAAA
>JBBDSF010000143.1:0-5000 GCA_040905125.1 Pseudomonadales bacterium
TTTCGGCAATATAAATGACATATTGAAGTTGCCACCTGCTATTGCCGAGATTCAGGAAGCCGGAATACCTATCGCAACGTTGCCGCAGGACGAGCGTAATGCCCTGGGAAGCAGTTTTTCCGAAGAGCTTGCGCCGGGTTATCTGAAAAGCATGGGACCGGATTTCGGGGTTTCCATCAGCGGCGGTAAGCGTTTTGACACGGACAGCGGTACATACGGGGCGACACTTTCGTTTGATTATGATCAGGATGTCCGGTTTGAAGAAGAAGACCGGTTGTTGCTGCGGCTTGGTACGGGTGACGAAATCATTATCCAGAACGACTATGTCACTGAACGCACCAAGCTCAATACCAATCTGGGGGGCCTGTTGGCCCTGACCGCAGAATGGTATAACCACCGTTTGAAGAGCAATACCTTCTGGGTCCGTGATGTTACCGAAAAGGTGGAGATGCAGGAAGGTCTGTTCCGGCCCAGTGATACCCAGTGGCTGCGCCGGTTTCTGCTGGAGTACGAGCAGCGCGAGCTGTTGATGCAGCAGTTTACCGGAACACATGATTTTACGTCTATCCAGTTTGACTGGCGGCTGCTGGCGGCCAATGCAACGCGTGAACTTCCGGATCGCAGAAGCTATCAGTTGAATAACACCATGATAGACGGTTCAGGCAACTGGCTTCTGGACAACCGCTCACCGAATCTGCTGCGAAGTTTCAGCAGTGTGGATGAAGATACCTTCAGCGGCGGCGTGGATATCACCTTACCTGTGTTTGAAGGCAGCACCGCCGTTATCGGGTTGAAGAGCGGTTTTGATTATGACTACCGGGACCGGATTTCTACTCTCAGGCAATTCGGCTTTAATACAACCGGTGATCGCTTCCGCCCGGTGGAGCAGATTTTTGAGCGGGACAACATCGGGGTCGATGTTACCTTCACCGAGTTCAGTTCCGGTGCCTCCAGTGATTATACCAGCGAGACGGAAATTGTCGGTGGTTATGCCCAGCTTGATTTTGATTTCATTGAAAGGTTTCGGGTGGTCGCCGGTGCCCGTCTCGAAGACGCCAGTATGGAGGTAGAAACCTTTGTCGGCCTGGGTGCCGCAGGTGCCGCCCCGGTAGTTTCCGGGTTTGAAGAACAGAAGGTCCTGCCTTCTCTGGTCGGTAGCTGGTTTCTGTCAGAGAATTCACAACTGCGGGCCGGACTCAGCCGTTCACTCTCCTATCCGGCCACGGTCGAGGTGTCGGCCACAACCTATGTGGATGTCGAGGCCAGCGAGGAATTCCGGGGTAATCCGGATCTGGAGCCGGTGATCATCGACAGTGCGGATCTGCGCTGGGAGTGGTATCCCTCGCTGAGTGAAGCCCTGACCTTCGGTGTCTTCTACAAGGAGATGAGCAATCCCATTGAACGTAGCTATATCTCCATTGCCGGGAGTGGTGAAACCATCTCCCTGATCAATGCCGATAAAGGTGAGGTATACGGTGTAGAGGTAAACAGCTATTTTGGCCTGGATCGATTAAATGTTGTCTTCGATGGCATACCGGCGTTATTCGACAATATGCATATCGGTGCGAACTTTACCTGGCAGGATTCAGAAGTCGAACTGACGGAGTCAACCATTGCCACCAACCCGGTCCGGCGCATGACCGGCCAGCCGGATATCCTGCTTAACCTGCAGCTGGGTTATACCGGTATCCGGCATGTTGTCACCGCCGGATTAAGCTGGGTCGGCAAACGCCTTATCACTGCCGGGATTAATGATCTGCCGGACGAATTCCTCGAGCCGCATATGGACCTTGGAGTGAAGTGGTCCTATACCCCCATCGACCCGCTCACGATCAGTCTGGAGCTGGAGAACCTCCTGAACGATAGCTATCAACGCAGTCAGGAGGAATTTTTTACTCGTGCCTACAAGACCGGCATTACGGGAAAACTCGGATTGAGCTGGCGTTTCGATTTTTTATAGAAACGACACACAGATGTCACTCGCCGGTAACACGAACTTAATAATCCGGATATAAGCTGGAAAGAATGATTCTCGACGATGAATTTTATATATACAAATAATACAAGAGGAGCCAGGAAAATGACGATGTTTGAAAGTTGTAAAAAGGTTTTTATGCCGGTTGGATTGGCACTAGCGCTGGGCGCTTGCGGAGGCGGGGAAGGTGGTCCCAGTACCGGTGATACTAATGATGTCGGTGGCGGCGGTGGTGGTGATACCACTACCATGGTTTCTGGTACCTTTGTGGATTCACCGGTGGATGGTCTGGACTATCTCGGCCTGCCTTCCGGCACGACCGGTGTTACCGGTGATACCGGGGCAGCGGGTGGTTTTGAGGTTGAAGAAGGCGACACAGTTACTTTCAGTATCGGTGGACTGACCCTCGGGACCAGTGGAGTTGTCGAAAGTAACGGTATTGTGACCCCCGCAGAACTTGCCGGAGACAGGACCGATGCCAACAACGCCAGGGCGATTCGTATCGCCCAGTTCCTGCAGTCACTGGATGAAGACGGTGATACCTCAAACGGGATATCGATATCAGCCAATACCCGGTCTGCCCTCGCAAACATGGGAACAGGCGATCGGGACGGCCTACAGGCCAGCATCTCGAGCGGGACGGATTTCGAAACATTGTTTGGCAGTCTGGTAGATGATCTGACCGCCGGGAATGCGGTCGAACGGGCGGAAGGCAATATCGTTGATGCCTTGACCGCTGCAGAGGAATTACTGGCTGCGGTTGAGCAGGCAACATCTGGTGGTGGGGCTGATAGTGATAGCGTGATTGTTGCGGCAGCAACGGGAAATTGCCCGGTCGGTACGCTCGCAAGTGCGAAGGAAACAATATTTGGTCAGGATTTTCCGGTATGTGTGCTGAGTGAGCGCATTACCAGTAATGTGACCCTGACAAATGACCATGTGTATGTATTACAGACGGCAATTAATGTGGGTGACGGAGAGGCCGACACCGGACCAACGGGAAGCAATAATGCCGTACTGACCGTCGAGCCGGGAACCCAGATCTTTGGTTACGATGGTTTGCAGTCAGGTCTTATCATTACCCGCGGTTCCCGTATCGAAGCGGTTGGTACACTGGATTTGCCTATCATCATGGCCGCGGTTGAGGCCATCGGCTCCGGTGCAGCCGTGGTGATCACGGATGACCCAACTGACCTGTCCAAGCGCGGCCAGTGGGCCGGCCTGGTCCTGAGCGGACGCGGCATCGACAACCGCTGTGTCGACGGTTCCTTGCTCTCTACCGAGGCCGCGCCAGAAGGTCAACCCCGCTTTTTTGGTTGCAACAATAATTCTGACAACAGCGGCACGGTCGAATATGTCATCATCGCCGAGTCCGGTTTAGGTTTCCGTCCGGACCAGGAAGTGCAGGGTTTGACTGTCGAAGCAGTCGGTTCCGCCTCCCGTATAAACTATCTTCAGGTGTTGGGTTCTGAAGACGACGGTATCGAATGGTTCGGTGGTGCGGTAAATGCTGCCAATATCGTGATTAACGGCGCCGACGATGACGCCCTTGACATGGATGAAGGCTATGTCGGTACGGTCCAGAATGCACTGATTATTATGGGCGCGGAAAACGGTGACAAGGCGATTGAGGCCGATAATGCCGGTCCTGGGGTTGATGCAGAACCGGTCAGCCGGCCGAATTTTATCAATGTCACCCTGCTCGGTAATCAGGGCAGCACCAATTCCTCTTCTGGTGCCAACTGGGTGGTCGGGTTTGGCGGGGCGATGTGGCGCTCGGCCATTGTCGATCACACCAATGCCCCTGCCGGTAGCGGCGAATTCAGCCGCGGATGCCTGGATTTCACCGACCAGATCGATGAAAACGTCGCTTTCAGAGATGTCGCGGTACGCTGTGACAACGGCGCCAAGGGTACCTGGGGCTTTGGTGTAGTGTCCACGGATGGGGATACCCTGGAGGAGGATTTCGCGGCGGGTACCGGGCTGGATGAAAATGGTGCTGCGCTTGGTGATCGTAGTGACTTCACCCTGTTTGCAGGCACGATCAACCCGAATACCCTGGCGCTGGATCCGGGTGTGTCACCGGACAACCCGGTTGCCCCACCGGCTGGTGTGTTCGGAAACGCGGTCGGGAATTATTTCGGTGCGGTCGACCCGAACTCCGGCAACCCGGACAACAACCCGAACAACAATGGCAATGGCGGCGGTCCCTTCTGGGACGGCTGGACATACCGGAATTCGGGCGTAGACGGTAACCTGCCCGGCGGTAACTTCCATCCGCTGCAGGCAGAGATCGTATCAGGACAGAACTAAAATCAGATTAAGCAGTATTTTTAACAAACGCCACCTTCGGGTGGTGTTTTTTTACATAAGATAAATATCCCCATTAGAAAAACTAACGGGATGCTTACTTTGAGTAGACTGCTATTTTCCGCCGCTACGATATCGGCCCCGCGGTTCCTGTACCCGATCAGCCGGAATGATTGTAATGTGCTCCCGCAACCAGCCGGTGAATTCTTCTACGCCAAGTTTGCCCTCGGCCAGCGCGAGAAACCGTGGAAACAGATCGGTATCTTCCGCGACCAGTTCACCGTCATTCAATTCGATAAATGTTTCACAACTAACCGCGGCTGTGCGTTTATTGCCGTCTACAAACGGATGATTGCGGGCGAGACCGAAGGCCAGGCTTGCGGCCAGATCAGCAAGATCCGGCAATGGGTCACCGTAGGCATATAGTTGCTGTGGTCGGGCCAGTGCCGATTCAAGCATGTTCTCGTCACGCACCCCGGCGCTGCCGCCGTGTTCGGCCAGTTGGCGATCATGTATGGCCATGACCAAAGTCTTTTCAATCCAGACGATCATGATGCTGCTCAGTTTTCAGATAGCTTGTGCAACAGGGTACGTCGCTTGTGCATTACCTTTTCCGCAACTTGCATCTGCTCCTCAAACTCCGGATCGTGCGGCATCAGCTTGATACCACCCGGGACTTCAGTCGCATAAAGACTGTCGCCCTTGTCCACCCGCA